>DATMAN010000089.1 GCA_035560005.1 Burkholderiales bacterium
GGGTGGCGCCCTCGAGGGCCTCGACCACGAGGATGGGCGAGCCCTGCGAAACCTTGTCGCCGACCTTGACCCGCATCTCGCGGACGATGCCCCCAACGGGGGATGGGACTTCCATGGTGGCTTTGTCCGATTCCAGCGTGATCAACGAGTCCTCCGCCTTGATCACGTCGCCGGGCTTGACCAGCACTTCGATGACCGGAACGTCCTTGAAGTCCCCGATGTCGGGGACCAGCACATCTTTCAGGCTGCCCATTGCTCTCCCTGCCGTTGTTTTATGTAGCCCGGGCCCGTCTCACACCGTGGCCGGATTGGGTTTGTCCGGATCGATTCCGTACTTCTTGATGGCCCCGGCCAAGGCGGATGCCGGCATCGCGCCCTCGTCGGCCAGCGATTTCAAAGCGGCGAGCGTCACGTAGTACCGGTCGACCTCGAAAAAACGTCGCAGTTTTTCCCGGGTGTCGGAGCGCCCGAAGCCATCGGTGCCGAGCACATGGTAGCGGCCGGGAACCCAGCGCCGGATCCCGTCGGCGAATATGCGCATGTAGTCGGTGGCGGCGACCACCGGCCCCTGCCGGCCCTCGAGGCACTGTTCGACGTATGCCTTGCGGGGCTTGTCCTCGGGGTGCAGCATGTTCCAGCGCTCCACGTCGATGCCGTCGCGCCGCAGCTCGGTGAAACTCGGGCAGCTCCAGACGTCGGCCGCCACTCCCCAGTCGTTGGCCAACAGTTCCGCGGCCGCGATCACTTCGCGCAGGATCGTGCCGGAGCCGAGCAGTTGCACGCGCGGCTGCGTGGACTTCTTGCCGGTCTGCGCTTCCTGCAGCAGATACATGCCCTTCAGGATCCCCGATTCGGCGCCGGCCGGCATCGCCGGATGACGGTAGTTCTCGTTCATCACCGTGATGTAGTAGAAGACGTCCTGCTGCTCCTGGTACATCCGGCGCAGCCCGTCCTGAATGATGACCGCCAGCTCGTAGGCGAACGTCGGATCGTAGGAAATGCAGTTGGGCACGGTCGAGGACAGCAGATGACTGTGGCCATCCTCGTGTTGCAGCCCTTCGCCGTTGAGCGTGGTGCGCCCGGCCGTGCCGCCCATCAGAAAGCCGCGCGCGCGCTGATCTCCCGCGGCCCACGCCAGGTCGCCCACCCGCTGGAAGCCGAACATCGAATAGAAGATGTAGAAGGGGATCATCTGCACGCCGTGGGTCGAATACGAGGTGGCCGCGGCGATCCAGGAGGACATGGCGCCCGCCTCGTTGATCCCTTCCTGCAGGATCTGCCCGTGCTTGTCCTCCTTGTAGAACATGAGCTGATCGGCGTCCTCGGGCGTGTAGAGCTGGCCCACCGAGGACCAGATGCCGAGCTGGCGAAACATGCCCTCCATGCCGAAAGTGCGCGATTCGTCGGGCACGATCGGCACGACGCGGCTGCCGATCTTCTTGTCCTTCACCAGCACGTTGAGGATGCGCACGAAGGCCATCGTGGTCGACAGCTCGCGCTCGTCCGAACCCTTGAGCAATGCCTCGAACGCCGACAGCGGCGGAACCTCGAGCGCTTCGGCCCTGCGGCGGCGCGCCGGCAGATACCCGCCGAGCGCTTCGCGGCGCTCGCGCATGTACTCCAGCTCGGGTGAACCCTCCGCGAAGTTGATGAAAGGCACGTCGTCGAGCTTGTCGTCCGGGATCGGAATGTTGAAGCGGTCGCGGAACGCCTTGAGCGAGGTCGTGCCCATCTTCTTCTGCTGGTGGGTGATGTTCTGCGCCTCGCCGGCCTCGCCCATGCCGTATCCCTTGATGGTCTTGGCGAGGATGACGGTCGGCTGTCCCTTGTGCTTCACTGCGGCGGCGTAGGCCGCGTAGATCTTGTGCGGATCGTGGCCGCCGCGGTTCAGGCGCCAGATGTCGTCGTCGGTCATGTTCGACACCATGTCGAGCAGCTCCGGATACTTGCCGAAGAAGTGCTTGCGCACATAGGCGCCGTCCCTGGACTTGAAGGTCTGGTATTCGCCGTCGACGCACTCTTCCATGCGCTTCACGAGCAGGCCCTTGGTATCGCGGGCGAGCAGCGGATCCCAGTACGAACCCCAGATGACCTTGATGACGTTCCAGCCCGCGCCGCGGAAGTCGGCTTCCAGCTCCTGGATGATCTTGCCGTTGCCGCGCACCGGGCCGTCGAGACGCTGCAGGTTGCAGTTGACGACGAAGATCAGGTTGTCGAGCCGCTCGCGTGCCGCCACGCCGATCGCGCCCATGGACTCCGGCTCGTCGCATTCCCCGTCGCCCAGGAAGCACCACACCTTGCGGCCTTCGGTGTCGAGGATGCCGCGATCCTGCAGGTATTTCATGAAACGGGCCTGGTAGATCGCCATGATCGGCCCCAGTCCCATGGACACCGTGGGGAACTGCCAAAAGTCGGGCATCAGCCAGGGGTGCGGGTAGGACGACAGGCCCTTGCCGTCGACCTCCTGCCGGAAGTTGTTCATCTGTTCTTCGGTCAGCCGCCCCAGCATGAACGCGCGCGCGTAGACGCCGGGCGCCGAATGTCCCTGGAAGAAGACAAGGTCGCCGCCGTGGCTGGCCGAGGGTGCGTGCCAGAAATGGTTGAAGCCCACGTCGTAGAGCGTAGCCGCCGAGGCGAAGCTTGCGATGTGGCCACCGACGTTGGTGTGCTTGTTGGCCCGCACCACCATCGCCGCGGCGTTCCAGCGCACGTAGGACCGGATGCGGTGCTCGATCTCGTGATTGCCGGGCGACTTTTCTTCCCGACCGGGAGGAATGGTGTTGACGTAGGCGGTGTTGGCGCTGTAGGGCAGATACGCACCGCCGCGCCGCCCCCGCTCGATCAGCTGTTCGAGGATGTAATGAGCTCGCTCCGGCCCTTCGTATTTCAGGACTCCGTCGAGCGCATCCACCCATTCCTGAGTTTCTTGTGGATCGGGATCGGGAAGTGCTGCCATGGTCGGTCTCCACCCCTTTATGTGAGGCTGCGCAAGCGGCACCATCGTTTTTGACGCGCTGCCGCATCGTAAAAAATTATAGCACCCGGCCTCCGCCAAACCGTGTTGACTGGCGCTGATTTCCCAGCGCCACGGCATAGATGAACTGCTTCCGCACTGCTTCTGACGCTTATTTCTGCGCGGGCGGCAGGCGCCCCAAGAGATAGAACTCGTCGTTGGCGCGCATGTCGGTCAGGTGCGCCATGCGATTGGACAATGCGAAGAAGGCGGTGATCGCGCCGATGTCCCACACGTCCTCGGCGGAAAATCCGTGCCGGCGCAGCTCGGCATGATCTTCGTCGCCGATCAGTTCCGGCGTGCGCGCGAGCTTGCAGGCGAAGTCGAGCATCGCTTTTTGTCGCGGGCCGATATCCGCCTTGCGATGGTTCACGGCGACCTGATCCGCGATGCGCGGATTCTTGGCGTAGATGCGCAGGATCGCGCCGTGGGCGATGACGCAATACGGACACTGGTTCAGGCCGCTGGTGGCGACCACGATCATTTCCTTCTCGGCCTTGGAAAGACCGGAGTCCTTCAGCATCAGCGCGTCGTGATAGGCGAAGAAGGCGCGAAACTCCTCCGGCCGGTGGGCGAGCGTCAGGAAGACATTGGGGATGAAGCCGGCCTTTTCCTGGACTTCCAACATCCTCGCGCGGATGTCGTCCGGCAGGTCCTCGAGCTTCGGTACGGGGTACTTGCTGATCGGTTGCGCTGTCATGGGGGGTTCGTTTGCGGATGAATTGACCACAAAACCACGCAGGAAAGATCAATCGTATTTGCGCAAGTCGTCGATCACCTTGCCGTCGTTGGGCAGCGAGCCCGGCGCCACGAGCTTGACTTCGCCGCGCAACTTGGTGATCTCGCGCAGCGAGAGGGCGATCGCTTCGGTCAGCGCGCCGGAGGTTTCATGCACCTCGCAGTGCAAGGTCATGCGGTCGTTCCTCTGTGTGTCGTGCTCGACGCACAGGCGTGCCTTCACGATCTCGGGATGGCGCTTCACGAGCTGCCCCACCTGCGTGGGATGCACGAACATGCCTTTCACCTTGGTGGCCTGGTCGGCGCGACCCATCCAGCCTTTGATGCGGCGGTTGGTCCGGCCGCAGGCGCTCGTTCCCGGCAGAAACGCGGAGAGATCGCCGGTGCCGAAACGGATCAGCGGGTACTCGGGCGCCAAAATGGTGACCACGACCTCACCCACCTCGCCTTCCGCCACCGGGTCTGCGGAGCCGGGCCGCACGATCTCCAGTATCACGCCTTCGTCGAGCACCAGGCCGTTCATCGGCACGGTTTCGTAGGCGATCAGTCCGACATCGGCAGTCCCGTAACATTGGCGCACTTCGATTCCTCGGGCCTGGAGCATTTCCCGCACCGCGGGCAGCAGCGCTTCACCCGAGACCAGCGCGCGCTTCAAGCTGCTCACGTCGGCCTGCAGTTCGTCCGCCTTTTCCAGAATGATCTTCAGAAATGACGGCGTTCCGGCATAGCCGGCCGGCCTGAGGTCGGCGATCGCCTGGACCTGCATTTCGGTCTGCCCCACGCCGGCCGGGAAGACCGCGCAGCCGATCGCCTGGGCGGCTAGGTCGATCATGAAGCCGGCGGGCGTGAAGTGATAGGAGAAGGTGTTGTGGATCAGGTCGCCGGGCCGGAAGCCCGCGGCCCACAGCGCGCGCCCGAAGCGCCAGAAGTCGCCCGTCCGGCCTTGCGGATCGTAGATCGGCCCAGGCGAGGAGAACACTCGGCCGAGCGCGCCGAGGGGCACGGCGGTCATGCCGCCGAAAGGCGGGTCCTGCTTCTGCAAAGCGATCAGATCCGACTTACGCGTAACCGGAAGCGCGGACAGCGTTCGACGATCGCGGATCGAGGCGGGATCGACGTCTCGCAGCAGCCTCGCGAAATAGCGCGTATGCGTTTTCGCGTGCTCGATCAGGCCGGGCAGCATGGCGAACAGCGCGCGCTCGCGCTCTTCCGGTTTGCGGGTCTCGAGATCGTCGTAATGGCCCATGGCTACGGTGAGCCGTGACGCGCGAGGCGTGCGCAGTGAGGATCGGCACGCAGCTTCACACTCGGCGCGATGTGAACCGGCGATGCAGTTCTTGGCCTCACGGCGCAGCCCCAGCCGTTGTCACGCCAGCCAGCGCTTGCGGCGGCGGTAATGCTTGGCATCGCGAAAGCTCCTGCGCCCGGAGGCCGACAGGCCGAGGTAGAACTCTTTCACGTCCTCGTTGTTGGCGAGTTCCCGCGCCGGGCCATCCATCACCACGCGGCCACTCTCCAGAATGTAGCCGTATTCGGCATACCTCAGTGCGATGTGCGTGTTCTGCTCCGCGAGCAGAAAGCTCACGCGCTCCTTGCGGTTCAGATCGCGCACGATCTGGTAGATCTCTTCCACGACCTGAGGCGCCAGGCCCATCGATGGCTCGTCGAGCAGGATCGTGCCCGGGCGCGCCATGAGCGCGCGGCCGATCGCCGTCATCTGCTGCTCGCCGCCGGAGGTATAGCCTGCCTGCGTCTTGCGGCGCTGCGCGAGTCGCGGAAAGTAGGTGTACACCTTCTCCAGATCCTCGCGGATCTCGGCGCGGCGCGCGCTGCGCGTAAAGGCTCCGGTCAGCAGATTTTCCTCGACCGTCAGGTGCTGGAAGCAATGCCTTCCTTCCATGACCTGTACGACACCCAGTTTCACCAGCTCCCAGGGCGTCAGGCGGTCGACCCGGATCCCACGGTACTCGATGAAGCCCTTGGTGACTTCTCCGCGCTCGGTTCCGAGCAGGTTCGAGATCGCCTTCAGCGTGGTGGTCTTGCCGGCGCCATTGGCGCCGAGCAGGGCGACGATCTGCCCTTGCTCGACTTTCAACGACACGCCTTTCAACACCAGGATGACGTGGTCGTAGATGACCTCGATGTTGTTGACGCTGAGCAGCGGCGCTGTCATTTCTCGACCGTTCGATCGGCTTTCACCCTTTCATGCAGGCAGGCTTGATGCCCTTTTCCTTCGCGTACTGGGCGGCGGACTCCTCGACCATCTTGCGCACCAGCGAGCGGTCGCCGCTCATCCAGTCGGAGGCCGGAACCCACTGCTTCCCGTCCCACTGCTGGAAGCGCACCAGGCCGGAGCCTTCGTGATCGGTGCACGACACCTTGAGCGTCGGGATCATTGCGCCGAAGCCGAGTTTGTCCAGCTGCCTCTGATCGATGTCCAGATTCTCGATGCCCCAGCGCACCTGCTCGCCGGTGAGCGGCTTCTTGCCGTACTTGCCCTGTGCGGTCCGCACCGCTTCCACGGTGATCATGGCCGCGGCCACCCCGCGGTTCCACAGCACTGTGCCGATCAGCTTCCTGTCCCCGCCTTTGCCCTTGCCGTAGACGAGTTTCTCGATGTCTTTGACCACTGGGAAGTCCTTGCCGGCCAGATTGAGGCTGGCCGCGTAGTAGCCCCTGGAAGCATCGCTTCCTGCCGCTTCGGTGTCGATCTCGGAGCCCGACCACCAGTTGCCCACCATCTTCTCGCGCGGGAAGCCGACCTTCTGCGCGGTCTTCAGCGCGGTGGCGTTCATCACGCCCCAGCCCCACAAGATCACCCAGTCGGGCCGGTACTGCCGGATCTGCAGCCACTGCGATTGCTGCTCGTTGCCCGGATGCGGAACCGGGACGAGCTTCAGTTCGAAGCCGTGCTTCTTCGCCTCGGCCTCCAGGATGGGTTGCGGTTCCTTGCCGTAGGGGGAATCGTGATAGAGCAGGACGATCTTCTTGCCTTTGAGCGCGCTCTCGCCGCCCTCTTTTTCGGCGATGAACTTGACGATGCCGGTGGCGCACGACCAGTAGTTCGACAGCAGCGGGAACACCCACGGGAAGACGCGCCCGTCCACTGCGTCGGTGCGCCCGTAGCCCAGCGTGATCAGCGGGATCCTGTCCGCCGGCGCCTTGTCGAGCAGCGAGTAGGTGATGCCGGTGGACATCGGATGGATCGCGGTGGGTCCGCTCGCCACGCGAGTCTTCACCCGCTCGTAGCATTCGAGCCCTTTGGTGTTGTTGTACTCGGTCTCGCACTCTTCCCACGACAGCTTCACGCCGTTGATGCCGCCGTCGCGCTCGTTGACCAGGTTCAGGTAGTCGATGAACCCGGTGAAGAAGGCCGCGCCGTTCGGCCCGTAGGGACCGACCCGGTAACCCAGGATGCCGATGAACTGGGTGCCCGGGGCTTGTGCCGGCACGGGCGCGGCGGTCATCACGGCGGCGGCGGCCAGCGCGAGCATGAGCGTTTTCCAGGCTTTCATGATCTCCTCCATTGAAGTTCGCCGCCCCTAGTACGGGAACGGCCAGAGTCGAAGCTTTTCCTTGGCGATCTGCCACAGTCTCGCCAGCCCATGCGGTTCGACGATCAGGAAGAAGATGATCAGCGCGCCGAACACCACCAGCTGGGCCATGGAAGTAACGCCGGCCTCCAGGTTCAGGTTGAACGCCAGGGCGCCTTCCGTCAACAGGATGTCCAGGAAGATCGGCAGCAGGGTGATGAAGGCCGCGCCGAGGAACGAGCCGAGAATGCTGCCCATCCCGCCGATGATGATCATGAACAGGATGCGGAACGACAGATCGAGGTTGAAGCCGTCGGGATCCACGCTGCCCAGGTAGGCGAAGGCATACAAGGCGCCCGCCACGCCGCAATAGAACGAGCTGACCGCAAACGCCAGCAACTTGGTGCGCACGATGGGAATGCCGATGACCTCGGCCGCCACGTCCATGTCGCGCACCGCCATCCACGCGCGCCCGATGCCGCTTCGCACCAGATTCTTGGCGGCGAGCGCGAGCACCACGGCGATGGCGAGCACGAGCAGGTATTTGCGCGCCGGGCTGTCGAACACGAATCCCATGATCTGCACCGGCTGCGTGGTAATCACCCCGGAAGGGCTGTAGTTGGAAAACCAGCCGACCTTGGTCAGCAGCCAGGGAATGAAGAACTGCGCGGCGAGCGTTGCCACCGCCAGATAGAAACCCTTGATCCTCAGGCTGGGCAGTCCGAACGCGATGCCGATCAGCGCGGCCGCGAGGCCGCCGAGCGCGAAGCTCGCCAGCGCCGGCATCCAGGGCAGGCGCAATTCGATGTTGTAGGCGGCAAAGGCGCCGACCGCCATGAACGCGGCCGAGCCCAACGAGAGTTGCCCCGCATAACCGGTCAGGATGTTCAGCCCCAGCGCCGCCAGCGAGATGATCAGGAACGGAATCAGGATCGCGGTCAGCCAGTAGTCGCTGGCGATGCCCGGGACCACCGCGAAGGCAATGACCAGCAGCGCGATGAAGCCGATCCGATCCTGCCGGATCGGAAACAGCGCCTGGTCTTCGGCGTAGCTCGCCTTGAACTGTCCGGCTTCGCGGTAGAACACGGTCGAAGTTCCTAGCGTGGCGAGGGGCGAGGCGCGAGGAGTGAGGAACCGGCCGAAAGCCCCACGGCATGCAAGACGATGACGCTGACCAAGGCCGATGGCGTGGCCTGCACCGTTGCGGAGGGCCGCCGCCGCGGCCGCTTTTCGCTCCTCGTCCTCACTGCTCTTTGCTCACGCCTGCAGCCTTTCATACTCTGTCGATGTGTTTCTCGCCGAACAATCCCTCGGGGCGCACCAGCAGGAACAGCAGCGCGGCCACGTAGGCGAACCAGCCCTCGATGCCCCCGCCCAGCACAGGCCCCAGGTAGACCTCCGCGAGCTTTTCCGCCGCGCCGATGATCAGTCCCCCGACGATGGCGCCGAGCACCGAATCGAAGCCGCCGAGGATGAGCACCGGCAAGGCTTTCAATGCCACGAAGGTCAGCGCGAACTGCACGCCGTTGCGCGCGCCCCACATCAGGCCCGCCACCAGCGCGACGAAACCCGCCACCGACCAGACGATCGCCCAGATGGTCTTCAGCGGAATGCCCACCGACAGGGCGGCTTGGTGATCATCGGCCACCGCGCGCAGCGCGCGCCCGACGCGCGTGACCTGGAAGAACACTGCGAGCACGGTCACCAGAACGCCGGCGACCAGGGCCGCAGTCAGGTCGAAACGGCTGATGACCATGTCGAGCTCTTGCAGCAGCGCCGCGATGGGCTCGTCCTTCAGTCCGATGTCCAGCGGATAGACCTTGGCGCCCCACATCAACTGCGCCACGCCTTCGATGAAGAACGCGAGCCCGATCGTGGCCATGAACAGCGTGATCTGCGGCTGGTTGACGAGCGGCCGCAGGACGATCCGCTCGGTGAGCACGCCCAGCGCGATCATCGTGGCCAGCGCGATCGCGAAGGCCCACCAGAAACCCAGCGCGTAGTGCTCGCGCAGCCCCACGAAGGTGAGCGCGGCGAAGAACACCATCGCGCCCTGGGCGAAGTTGAACACGCCCGAGGCCTTGTAGATCAGCACGAAGCCCAGTGCCACCAGCGAGTACATGACCCCCGCCAGCAGCCCGCCGATCAGCACTTCGAAGAAGAAACCCATCGTCGCCTCAGTGACGGGTGAGGATCGAGGAGAAAGCGGTCGACCGCCACGCTGCGCGCGCGGTGGGGCGGACGCTGGTTCGCTTCGTCACGGCTCACCCGTCGTTGCACTCGAGCGGGCCACACCGAGGTAGGCGTCGATCACCGCCTGGTTGCCGCGGATCTCATCCGGCGTGCCATCTCCGATCTTGCGCCCGTAGTCGAGCACGACGATGCGGTCGCAGATGTCCATGACCACCCCCATGTCGTGCTCGATCAGCACGATGGTGGTGCCGAACTCGTCATTGACGTCGAGCACGAAACGGCACATGTCCTGTTTTTCTTCGACGTTCATCCCGGCCATCGGCTCGTCGAGCAGCAGCAGCTGCGGCTCGGCGGCGAGTGCCCGCGCCAGCTCCACGCGCTTCTGCAATCCGTAGGGCAGCCTTCCGACAGGGGTCTTGCGCACGTGCTCGATCTGCAGAAAGTCGATGATGTGCTCGACTTTTTCGCGGTGGCGCAGCTCCTCCTTCAGATTTGGGCCCCAGTAGATCGCCTGCTGCAACAGGTTCGATCTCATCTTCTGGTTGCGGCCGGTCATTATGTTGTCGAGCACCGTCATGCCCTTGAACAACGCGATGTTCTGGAAAGTGCGCGCGATGCCCATGCGCGCGGCCTGATACGGCACCATCCTTGTCCAGGCCTCGCCCTTGAAGCGGATCGTGCCCTTCTGCGGCCGATAGACGCCGTTGATGACGTTGAGCATCGAGCTTTTCCCCGCCCCGTTGGGTCCGATGATCGCCAGGATCTCGTGCTCGCGCACGTGAAAGCTCACGCCCGAGAGCGCGTGCACGCCCCCGAAGGACAACGAAACGTCCTCCACGCTGAGGATCGGTTCTCCGAGCACGCGCGCAGCCGTCATGCCGCCTTCAAGGCTTGGCCGGGGGGCAGCGGCCGCACGTCGCGGATCGCGACCTCCGCGGTGATCTTTCCGCGCCGGCCGTCCTCGAACTTCACTTCGGTCTCGATCTGGCAGCGCGGCGCACCCGCGTACAGCGCCGCGACCAGCGGCGCGTACTTCTCGGCGATGAACCGGCGGCGGACCTTGCGGGTGCGCGTCAGTTCGTCGTCGTCGGCATCCAGTTCCTTGTGCAGCACCAGGAAGCGCCGGATCTGAGAGCCGGCCAGATGCGGCTCGCGGGCCAGATCCGCGTTGACCTGTTGCACGCACTCCTGGATCAGCGCGTAAACCTCGGGCTTGGCCGCCAGGTCCACGTAGCCGGCGTAGGGCAGGCCGCGCTTTTCCGCCCAGTTGCCCACCGCCTGCATGTCGATGTTCACAAAGGCGCAGACCATGTCGCGCCGGTCACCGAAGCACACGGCTTCCTTGATGTAGGGGAAGAACTTGAGCTTGTTCTCCAGGAACTGCGGCGCGAACAGGGTGCCGTCGTTGAGCCTGCCGACGTCCTTGGCGCGGTCGATGATCTTGAGATGCCCGTCCGCGTCGAAGAAGCCCGCGTCGCCGGTCATGAAGTATCCGCCGGGCGCGATCGATTCCGCAGTCGCCTCCGGGCGCTTGAAGTACTCCTTGAACAAGCCCGGGGTCTTGACCCAGATCTCTCCGCTCTCCGCCACTTTGACCTCGACCCCGGGCAGCGGCCGGCCGACCGTATCGAGCTTGGCCTCGCCGTTGGGCTGGCGGCAGACGTAGACCGCGGTCTCGGTCTGCCCGTAGAGCTGCTTCAGGTTGATGCCGATCGAGCGGTAGAAGCGATGAAGATCCGGGCCGATGGCCGCACCGCCGGTGTAGGCCACGCGGATGCGGCTTAGCCCCAGCACGTTGCGCAGCGGTCCGTAGATCAAGAGGTCGCCGAGCCAGTACCGCAGACGGTCGGCCGCCGCCACGGGCTTGCGATCGAGGATCTCGGCGCCGCAGCGGCGCGCCACGCGCATGAAGTAGTGGAACAGCCATTTCTTGATCCGCCCGGCGTCGTCCATGCGGATCATGACCTGGGTGAGCAGGTTCTCGAACACGCGCGGCGGCGCGAAATAATAGGTGGGGCCGATCTCGCGCAAGTCGGTCATCACCGTCTCCGACGATTCCGGGCAGTTCACGGTGAAACCCGCCACCAGCGCCTGCGCGTAGGAAAACAGATGGTCTCCGACCCACGCCATGGGCAGATAGGAGAGCACCGAATCGTGCTCGTTGAAGCCGTCGAACGCGACGTCGCCGCGCGCCGCGGCGATGAAGGCCCGGTGCGTCAGACACACGCCCTTGGGCTTGCTGGTGGTGCCGGAGGTGTACAGGATCACCGAGACGTCCTCGGCGCGGCCGGCATCGACCTCCTGCGCGAAGAACCGCGGATTTTGCACGTCGAGCTCGCGTCCGATCTGGCGCAGCTCGTCGTAGGGCATGAGCTGCGGCTGCGCATAGTTGCGCAGGCCGCGCGGATCGTCGTAATAGATACGACGCAGGCGTGGCGCCTGCGGCAGCAGCTCGAGCAGCTTGTCCACCTGCTCCTGGTCCTCGACGATGGCGAACTCGATCTCCGCGTCTTCGAGCACGAACAGCATTTCCTGCGCGATCGAGTCCTGGTAGATCGGTACCGGGACCGCGCCCAGCGCCTGGGCCGCGGCGAAGGCCCAGTAGAGCCGCGGGCGATTGTCGCCGATGATGGCGAGGTTCATCCCGCGCCGGAATCCCTGCGCGTGCAGCCCGCAGGCGAGCCAGCGCACTTCGGTGGCAACCTGCTCCCAGCTCCAGCTCTGCCAGACCCCGAGATCTTTCTCGCGGATGGCGATCGCCTGCGGCCGTGTGCGCGCATGCTGCAGCAGCAGCCTGGGAAAAGTGTCGGCCACCGCCGCTGAGGCGGCCGCGGACTGCGTCAAGTGATCTCCTCCTGGTGGGTCCGGCGTCGAGCCCTCGCGGGCCGGACCGAGCGGACCGGCTGCCTGCCGGTTTTGGCAAAGCTTACTATGGGCCGGCACGGCTGCCGACCCCTTCGTGTCGCGACCCTACCGGCTGCGGCTGCGCATGGCTGTCGTTTCGCCGACAATTCCTGCCCGTGCCGACCCTGTCCGAACACCTGCGGGCCACGCTCTGGGCCCGAGCTTTGACCGAAGAGCAGATGAGCCGCGTGGAACGCGAGGCCGAACAGCGGTTCTGCGCGGCGGGCACCGCGGTGTGCCGCAAGGGCGAGCCGGTGGACGCCTGGATCGGCGTGCTCGAAGGCCTGGTCAAGATCCACGCCGTGTCGGCCGACGGCCGTTCGGTCACTTTCACCGGCATTCCCGCCGGCGGCTGGTTCGGCGAAGGCTCGCTGCTCAAGGCCGACCCGCGCAAGTACGATGCCTTGGCGCTGCGCGACTCGCGCATCGCCCGCATGCCGCGCGCCACGTTCGAGTGGTTGATCGACAACAGCATCGGCTTCAACCGCTTCCTGCTGCGCCAGCTCAACGAACGCCTCGCCCAGTTCATCGCGCTCGTCGAGTACGAGCGCCTGCTCGATACCGATGCCCGCGTGGCGCGCTGTCTCGGCGAGCTGTTCAACCCCGTCCTCTATCCGGGCATCGGTCCGCGGTTGTCGATTTCCCAGGAGGAGATCGGCTACCTCACGGGCGTGTCCCGCCAGCGCGTCAACCAGGCCCTGCAAAGGCTGGAGCGCGAAGGTCTGCTCACGGTGGGATACGGCGGGGTGGAGGTGCTCGACGTCGACAAGCTCCGCAGCTACGGCGCCTGACCGCGCGCCGTGCCGGCTTGACGCGCGATCGTTCTCGCCAGGCGGCTCAACCGCCGATCGGCGATGCCGTGCCGTTCCAGGCTTTGCGCGGTCTGCACGAGGTAGTCCGTGCAGGCGCCGAAGTGGCCGCGCGCGCCGAGCACCGTGGCCACGATCTGCTCGTCGGTGAGGCGTCCCGCGTATCCGGGCTTGCTGCGGTCCACGACGAAGGCGATCGACCGCACCGGACCGCCGTGGGTGAGGGCCGTGACCCAGCGCGGCAGATAGGTACCCGTCAGCATCTCGCGCCGCCAGAGCAGTTTCAGCTCCTCGTCGAGTCCGTGTTCGTGCAGGCGATACACGATCCCGCCGCAGCAGCCCCCACGATCCAGTCCGAGCACCAGTCCCGGCCGCTCGGGCGAGCCGCGGTTGATCCTCGACCAGAGGTAGAAGCCGCGGTGGTAGCCGCGCAATCGCGCGACGCGGCGCTCGGCGTATTTCAGCAGCGGGCTCCAGATGAGCGAGGCGTAGCCGAACACCCAGACCGGCGCGCCCGGGGGGCGTTCGGCCAGGGTCGCGGCCAGCGACCGGGCGAGCTGCTCGTCGCTGAGCAGCAGGTGGCCATAGCCGGCGGCGCGCACGGCCCGGCGTACGCCGTCGCGCTCGAGGAAGGATCGATCCACGCTCATCGCGGCCTGCCTCGATCGCTGCGACACGCGGGCCGAGCCTGCCGGCGCGCCTACTTCCGGTAGGCCGCGACCGGCAGCACGGGGACGTTGGCGAACTGCGCGGGCACTTCTCCGGTCAGGCTTTCCAGGAACGCAACGATGTCCGAAACATCGGCATCGGTCAGCTCGCGGCCGAGCTGCAGTTTGGCCATGATGCGCACTGCGTCGCGCAGTTCCGCCACCGAGCCGTCGTGGAAGTAGGGCGGGGTCACCGCGACGTTGCGCAGTTGCTGCACCTTGAAGATGTAGGCGTCGGCCTCGTTCTTGGTGTCGTGGAACCGGCCCTTGTCGCGGCCCTTGAACAGATCGATCTCCTCGCTGCCGGTCAGGGTCCAGTAATCCTGGGTGATGCCGAACTTCTGGTACATCTGTCCGCCGACCACCACGCCGTTGTGGCAGCCGGCACAACCGACGGCGATGAACTTGTCGAGCCCACGCTTGGCCTGGGCGCTGAGCGCCGACGGGTCGCCGGAGAGATAACGATCGAAGGGCGCGGGCGTGAGCAGAGTCCGTTCGTAGGCACCGATCGCCCTGCCCCAGTTGTGCGCCGTCACCGGCTCGGGCTCGTTCGGGAACGCCTTTTCGAACAGGGCGCGATAGCCGGGCAGCGCCCGCAGCCGCGCTTCCGCCGCGGCGTAGTCGGCGTTTCCGTAGGCAAGGGGGCTGATGAGTGCCTTTACGGCTTGCTCCTCGACGTCGACCCGGTTGCCGCCGTAGTGCTGAACGAACTGCAGTGCCGTGTTGAAAACGGTTGGCGTGTTGCGTGGCAGGATCTTGCCCTGGTTGCCGACCGTGCGCGGTAGCGGCTCGGCGCCGTAGAACGAAGGCAGGTGACAGGCTGCGCAGCTCACCCGGCCGTCGGTCGATACCCGGTTCTCGAAAAACAGCGCCCGGCCGAGCGCGACCAGCTCGGGGGTCACCGGCCGCTCGGGCGTGGCGGCATTCGCCGGCAGCGGCTTGAACAACTGCTGCGCCCGGGCGAGCAGCGCCGCATCGTCGGCGAACCCCGGAACGGCATTGAAAGCAGCCATTGCCGCGAGCAGCACGGCGCACCTTGTGACTGGTCTTTCGATCTTCTTCATGATGCTTCTCCTGTTCATGCTCTAGCGATTGAGGGCTTGTGAGGGTTCGTCGCGCGGGCCGTGAAACGGTTGCCGCGCGCGGCGTGTCAACTGTCGATCCGGCAGTAGATCTCCAGGCAGTTGTGCTCCGGGTCGAAGATCCGGAAGGAAGCGAACTCGCTGCCTTCGGCGATCGAGGCGTCGAACTTGCCGGCCCATTCGGCGAGCACCTTCATGTTGGGCACGCGCAGGCCGAAGTGCAGCTCCGGGGCACGCGCGACCGGCTCTCCCTTCTGAAAGACGATCAACACACCCGGCCCGCGCACGCGGTGGCCGTCGGCTTGCAAGCCGAAGGTCTGCGCGTACCAGCGCGCCAGCCCCGCGGGATCGCGCGCGGGCATGTTGAGGTGCTCGAGGCGAAAGGCGGGTTCTTTCATCGTGATCGGCTTTCTGCAAGCAACGGGAGTGAGGCGCGGGGCATCGGGCGCGCTACATGTTCCTGCGGTACTGGCCGCCCACCTCGAACAGCGCCTGGGTGATCTGGCCCAGCGAGCAGTAGCGCACCGCGTGCATCAGTTCGCCGAACACGTTGCCGTTTTCCACGACCACCTGCTTGAGCCGCTCGAGCGCGGCGGGCGCCTGCGTGGCGTGGCGTTGCTGGAACTCGCGAAGCCTGCGGATCTGTCCCTGTTTCTCCTCTTCGCTGGAGCGCGCCAGGGGGATCGTGCCGCCGTGGTCCTTGCCGTCCGGATTGCGGAAAGTATTGACGCCGATGATCGGGTAGGAGCTGTCGTGCTTCTTCATTTCGTAGTACAGCGACTCTTCCTGGATCTTGCCGCGCTGGTAGCCGGTTTCCATCGCGCCGAGCACGCCGCCGCGCTCGGAGATGCGCTCGAATTCCTGCAGCACGGCCTCCTCCACCAGCTCGGTCAGCGCTTCGATGACGAACGAGCCCTGGTTGGGATTCTCGTTCTTGGCCAGCCCCCACTCGCGGTTGATGATGAGCTGGATCGCGAGCGCCCGTCTCACCGAATCCTCGGTCGGCGTGGTGATCGCCTCGTCGTAGGCGTTGGTGTGCAGCGAGTTGGCGTTGTCGTAGGTGGCGATCAGCGCCTGGAGCGTGGTGCGGATGTCGTTGAAGGCGATCTCCTGCGCGTGCAGCGAGCGGCCGGAAGTCTGGCAGTGGTACTTCAGTTTCTGGGAGCGCTCGTTGGCGCCATAGCGGTGCTTCATCGCGATCGCCCAGATCCGGCGCGCCACGCGCCCGAGCACGCTGTACTCTGGATCCATGCCGTTGGAGAAGAAGAACGACAGATTGGGGGCGAACTCGTCGATCGCCATGCCGCGCGCCAGGTACGCTTCGACATAGGTGAAGCCGTTGGCCAGCGTGAACGCGAGCTGCGAGATCGGATTGGCGCCGGCCTCGGCGATGTGGTAGCCGGAGATGGACACCGAGTAGAAGTTTCTCACCTTGTTGGCGGTGAAATACTCCTGGATGTCGCCCATGACCTTCAGCGAGAAATCGGTGGAGAAGATGCAGGTGTTCTGGCCCTGATCTTCCTTCAGGATGTCGGCCTGCACCGTGCCGCGCACGTTCTCCAGCGTCCAGGCGCGGATTCTGGCGTACTCCTCCGGGCTGGGCTTGCGGCCGTGCTGTTGCTCGAACTTCTCGGCCTGCTGGTCGATCGCGGTGTTGAGGAACATCGCCAGGATGGTGGGCGCCGGACCGTTGATCGTCATCGACACCGAGGTCATCGGGTCGCACAGGTCGAAGCCCGAGTAGAGCACCTTCATGTCGTCCAGCGTGGCGATGGACACGCCGGAATTTCCGATCTTGCCGTAGATGTCGGGGCGCTCGTCAGGATCGTGCCCGTACAGAGTGACCGAATCGAACGCGGTCGAAAGCCGCTTGGCCGCGTAGTCCTTCGAAAGGAACTTGAAGCGCGCGTTGGTGCGGAACGGGTCGCCCTCGCCGGCGAACATGCGGGTCGGGTCCTCGTTCTCGCGCTTGAACGCGAAGACGCCGGCCGTGTAGGGGAAGCTGCCCGGCACGTTTTCGCGCATCAGCCACCACAGAATCTCCCCCTCGTCCTCGTAGCGCGGCAGCGCGACCTTGGGCACGCGCGTACCGGAGAGCGAGGTGTGGAAGAGCTTGGTGCGGATCTCCTTGTCGCGCACCTTCACCACATGCTCCTCGCCCGAGTAGGCCTCCTTGACGCGGGGCCAGCCTTCCAGCAGGGCTCTGGCTTCCGGGTCCAGTGCCGCTTCGCGTTGTGCGACGAGTTTGTCGATCGCCTCGCAGGCAGCCTCTGCACCCGTGCGGGCGGCGGCCGGGGCGAGCTCGAGCATCTGTCGCGTCGCTCTGAGCTGCTGGCGCTCGCGCGCCAGCCTGGACTGCTCCGCCGCCCGCCGATGGTAGTCGCGCACCGTCGCGGCGATCTCCGCGAGATAGCGGACGCGGGCCGGCGGCACGATCACGTTCTGCCCCGAGGGGTGCTTGACCGTCACGGGCTTGAGCCGCCCGTCCTTCAGCGGCAGGCCGCGTTCGGCGAGCTTGAGCTTGATGGCATGGTAGAGCGCGGTCACGCCGTCGTCGTTGAAGCGCGAGGCGATGGTGCCGAATACCGGCATGTCCTCCACCGGAACGCCGAAAGCCTGGCGGTTGCGCTGCATCTGCTTGCGCACGTCGCGCAGCGCGTCCAGCGCGCCGCGCCGGTCGAACTTGTTGATCGCCACGAAGTCCGCGAAATCCAGCATGTCGATCTTCTCGAGCTGGCTCGCCGCGCCGTATTCGGGCGTCATGACATAGAGCGAAAAGTCCACGTGCGGCACGATCGCCGCGTCGCCCTGGCCGATGCCCGAAGTTTCCACCACCACCAGGTCGAAGCCCGCCGCCTTGCAGGCCGCGATGACATCCGGCAGGCAGGTGGAGATCTCGTTGCCCGCCGCGCGGGTAGCGAGCGAGCGCATGTAGATGTTCGGGTGGTTGATGGCATTCATGCGAATGCGATCGCCCAGCAAGGCGCCGCCGGTCTTGCGGCGCGAGGGATCGACTGCGACGAGCGCCACCTTCACCGTGTCCGCCTGGTCGTGGCGCAGCCGCAGAATCAGCTCGTCGGTCAGCGAGCTCTTGCCCGAGCCGCCGGTGCCGGTGATTCCAAGCACCGGCACGTTGTCGCGCGCCGCGGCGCGCTTGAGCAGCTCGCGGTGCAGCGGTTCCGGCAGCGCCGAGTTCTCCAGCGCGGTGATGACGCGGGCCAGCGTTCGCGTTTCGCCTTCCAACAGCGCCTCGAGCCGCGCCGGCAGCTCGGCGCACAGGTCGCGGTCGGCCTTGCGGATCATGTCGGCGATCATGCCCTGCAGGCCGAGCTTGACGCCGTCTTCCGGGGAATAGATGCGCGCCACGCCGTAGCCGTGCAGTTCCTCGATCTCGTGGGGCACGATGACTCCGCCGCCACCGCCGAAGACCCTGATGTCGCCTGCGCCGTGGCGGCGCAGCAGATCCACCATGTACTTGAAGAACTCGATGTGGCCGCCCTGATAGGACGAGATCGCGATGCCGTGAACGTCTTCCTGGATGGCCGCTGCCACGATTTCGGCGACCGAACGGTTGTGGCCGAGGTGGATGACTTCCACGCCGGAGGACTGCAGGATCCGGCGCACGATGTTGATGGAGGCGTCGTGGCCGTCGAACAGGCTGGCGGCGGTGACGAAACGGATCCGGGCCGCGGCGCGCGCGTCCTGAATCGAGGGTTTGAGGCTCAAGTCGGTCATGGTTCTGATTCTCTCCAGGGCGACCCCGGGGGATGCCTTCCGGCCGGCAGTACCGGGATTATGGTTTGCGTCGACCTTAGCGTAAATGTGGAATCGTTCGATGTGCCCGCCGATGCGTCGTTACGCGGCGAGGTGGACGTCAGGCGCGCGCAGTTGCCGCAACAGGCGCTCGCGCTCGGCGGCCGCCGCCGCCAGACTGCGCGCCTTGACGTGCCCGAAGCCGCGGATGCGCTCCGGGACTGCGGCCAGGGCCAGCGCCGTCCGGTGGTTGGCGGGGGAGAGTGTGTCGGCCAGCTCTTCGATGAGCGCCTCGTACTCGCCGATCAGGCGTCGCTCCGTCTTGCGCTCGGCGCTGTACCCGAACGGATCGAGCCAAGTACCGCGCAACCCCTTGAGCCTGGCCAGCACGCGGAACGCAATGCCTACCCATGCCCCGTACTCGGACTTCACGAGCCGGCCCTGGGCGTCGCGCCTGGCGATGAGCGGTGGCGCCAAGTGGTACTTCACCCGCAAGCGCCCTTCAAAGGTCTCGGCGAGCCGTTTCTCGAAGTCACCGCTCGCATACAGCCGCGCGACCTCGTACTCGTCCTTGTAGGCCATCAGCTTGAACAGCGCCTGCGCCACCGTCTTCGCCAGCGCCTCGCCCCCGACCGCGGCCGCCTCGGCGGCACGGACCTTCTCCACCAGTTGCGCATAGCGCCGGGCATAGGCCGCGTTCTGGTATTCGGTGAGGAAGGCCACGCGTCGGCGCACCAGCGCTTCCAGTGACTGCGGCATCTGCACGATCACCGGTCGCGCCGGCGTGGCCAGCCTTTCGACCTGCTGCAGATCCACCGCCGCCCGGCGGCCCCACTCGAAGGCCAGTTTGTTGGCCTCCACCGCCACCGCGTTCAGCTCGATCGCGCGCAGGATGGAAGCCGGCTGCAGCGGGATCAGCCCTTTCTGGCAGGCGAACCCCAGCATGAACAGGTTGGTCGCGATCGCGTCGCCCAGCAGCGCGGTGGCCAGCCGTGTGGCGTCGAGATAGTGGGCGCGACCGCCGACGGCTTCGTCGATCAACGCCCGCACTGCGGACGCCGGAAAGCGCCAGTCGGGGTCTCTGGCGAACTGCCCCGGCGGCTGCTCGTACAGGTTGATTACTGCCACCGTGCGCCCGGGCCGGGTCTTGGCGATGGCGTCATGGGCGCCGGCGGTGAGCATGTCACAGCCCAGAATCAGATCGGCTTCCCCGGTGGCGATGCGCTGGGCGCGGATTCTCTCCGGCGAGCGCGCGATGCGCACGTGCGAAGTGACCGCGCCGTTCTTCTGCGACATGCCGGTCATGTCGAGCGCGGAGATCCCCTTGCCTTCCAGGTGCGCCGCCATCCCGAGCAGGGCGCCGATGGTGATGACGCCGGTGCCGCCGATGCCGGTGATGAGGATGTTGTAGGCGCTGTCCCCGAGCGGCGCGATGGCGGGCTCGGGCGGCGGCTCGGAGGCCGGCGCGTGTCGCGCGGCTCTGGTCTTGCGCGGCGTGCCGCCTTCCACCGTGACGAAGCTCGGGCAGAAGCCCTTGAGGCAGGAGTAGTCCTGGTTGCAGGCAGACTGGTCGATCATGCGCTTGCGACCGAACTCGGTCTCCAGCGGCAGGATCGACACGCAGTTCGACTGCACGCCGCAGTCGCCACAGCCCTCGCACACCGCCTCGTTGATGAACACACGCGAAGTCGCCTGCGGATACGCCCCCTTCTTGCGGCGCCGGCGCTTTTCCGCCGCGCAGGTCTGGTCGTAGATCAGGACCGACACACCGGGGTATTCGCGCAACTGGCGCTGTACCGCGTCCAGGTCCTTGCGGTCGTGCAGCGTGACGAATGGCGGCAGGGCCGAGCGGTCGGCATAGCGCGAGGGATCTTCGCTCACCACCGCGATGCGCCGTACGCCTTCTGCGCTCATTTCCCGAGCGATCTGCGGCACGGACAGCGGCCCGTCGATCGGCTGGCCGCCGGTCATCGCCACCGCATCGTTGTAGAGGATCTTGTAGGTGATGTTGACCCCGGCGGCGATGGCGGCGCGGATTGCGAGCGAACCGGAGTGGAAATAAGTGCCGTCGCCCAGATTCGCGAAGACGTGCTTGCGCCTGGAGAAGGGCGCCTGGCCGATCCAGGTCGCACCTTCCCCGCCCATCTGCGTGAGCGTCCGGTTGTGCTCGGGATAGATCGAGGTGGCCATCACGTGGCAGCCGATGCCAGCCAGCGCGACGCTGCCGTCCGGCACCCGGGTCGAGGTGTTGTGCGGGCAGCCGGAGCAGTAATACGCCGGCCGCGGCGGCGTGTTCACCGCTTTCCTGAGCACCGCCTCCTTCGCCTCCAGGAACGCCAGCCGCGCCTTGATCCGGTCGCTCGGATGGAAGCGGGCCACTCTTCCAGCGATCACCCGCGCGATCTGCGCGATGGAGAAATCGCCCTTGGCCGGCAGCAGCCACTGGCCGCGCGGATGTACCCACTCGCCGGCTTCGTCGAACTTGCCGATCACCCGCGGGCGCACGTCCGGATGCCAGTTGTACAGATGCTCCTTGAGCTGGTATTCCACCATCTGGCGCTTCTCTTCCACGACCAGGATTTCTTCCAGGCCCCGGGAGAATTCGCGCACACTGTCCGGTTCCAGCGGCCAGGGCATCGCCACCTTGAAGACGCGAATGCCGATCTGCGCCGCGCCGGCCTCGTCGATGCCCAGTTCTTCCAGTGCTTCGAGCACGTCCAGGTACGACTTGCCGGAAGCGACGATGCCCAGCCGCGCGCGCGGCGAATCGATCGTGGTGCGATTGAGACGATTGGCGCGCGCATAGGCGATGGCGGCATAGATCTTGTAGTCCTGCATCAGCGCTTCCAGCGTGCGCGCCTGCTGCGCCAGCCCGTCGGTGAGCAGTCGTGTGTTCATGCCGCCTTCGGGCGCGACGACGTCCTCGGGCAGCGCGATGCGCACGTGGGCGTGGTCGGCCTCGATCGAAGCCGAGGACTCCACCGTGTCGGCGAGCGCCTTGAAGCCCACCGCGCAGCCGGAAAAGCGCGACATCGCGAAACCGTGCAGGCCCAGCTCGATGTACTCCTGCACGTTGCACGGATAGAGCACCGGGATCATCGAGGCCGCGAACAGGTGGTCGCTCTGATGCGGCAGGGTGGAGGAGTAGGCGCCGTGATCATCGCCGGCCACCAGCAGCACGCCGCCGTGCCGGGCGGTGCCCGAGAAGTTCATGTGCTTGAACACGTCGCCGCAGCGGTCCACGCCCGGCCCTTTGCCGTACCACATGGCGAACACGCCGTCGTAGTCGGACTCGCCCACGAGCTTCACCTGCTGGGTTCCCCACACCGCCGTGGCGGCCAGCTCCTCGTTGACGCCGGGCTGGAAGTGGACGTGGTGCGCGGCCAGATGCGGTTGCGCCTTCCACAGCGCTTCATCGAGCCCGCCGAGCGGCGAACCGCGGTAGCCGGAGACGAAGCCCGCGGTATTCAGTCCGACGGCGAGGTCGCGCCGGCGCTGCACCAGTAGCAGACGCACCAGCGCCTGGATGCCGGTCAGGTAGACGCGCCCCCGATCCGACGTGTACTTGTCGTCCAAACTCACTGCTTGCATGTACTGCTCCTCCAGTAGTCCGTTGCCGTCGTAGGGCAACGCCGTCTGCCGGCCCGGCCGACCGGGTCGGTCGGCCGCAGCCGTGTCCGCCGCGCTAGTGGCGCGGCCTGTAGAACCGGCCTTCGCTCAACATGACCTCATGATGGCCGCGACCGGGCGGGATCATGGGAAAGCAGTTGGCCTGTGCCGCGACCGCGACATCGAGAAAGAAAGGACCCGGATAGGCCAGACATTCCTCGATGGCGCCGTCCAGTTCGCGCGGCGACCACACGCGGCGCGCGCCCCATCCGAAGGCCTTGGCCACTTGCACGAAGTCGGGCAACGCCGCGGTGTAGCTGTGGCTGTAGCGGCCCTCGTGGATGAATTCCTGCCACTGGCGGACCATGCCCATGTAGCCGTTGTTGCACAACAGGACCTTGACCGGCGCGCGATGCTGCACCGCGGTGGAAAGCTCCTGCAGGTTCATCAGGATCGACGCATCGCCGCTCACGCACGCCACGGTCTTGTGCGGATGCGCGATCTGCGCGCCGATCGCGGCCGGCAGCCCGTAGCCCATGGTTCCCGCGCCGCCCGAGGTCAGCCAGCGGCGCGGCCGCTCGAAGCGCAGATACTGCGCCGCCCACATCTGATGCTGTCCGACGTCGGTCGCCACGATGGCGTCACGCCCGGCGAGCGCGCGCTGCAAGGCTTGCATCATCTGCTGGGGAAGGATGTGCGCCTCCTGCGGGGCGAAGGCAAGACAATCCTGCGCGCGCCACTGCCCGATCGTCGACCACCAGGGCGCCAGGCGCTGTGCCCGCAGGCCGGTGGACTCGAGTTCCTCGAGCAGCTGCTCCAGCACTTCGCGGCAATCGCCGGCGATCGGCACGTCGACCCGGACCCGCTTGTTGATCGAGGCAGGATCGATGTCGACGTGGATCTTCCGGGCTTGCGGGCAGAAGTCGGCCAGCTTCCCCGTCACGCGATCATCGAACCGCGCGCCGACGCAAACCACCAGGTCGGCATGGTGCATCGCCAGGTTCGCCTCCAAGGTGCCGTGCATGCCGAGCATGCCGAGGAACTGCGCATCGGACGCCGGAAACGCGCCCAGCCCCATCAGCGTCAAGGTACAGGGGGCCCCGGTGCGGCGCACGAGTGCCGCGAAAGCCTCGCAGGCGGCCGCACCCGAGTTGATCAGGCCGCCACCGCCGTAGAACACC
Organism: Burkholderiales bacterium; assembly: GCA_035560005.1. Classification (NCBI taxonomy): domain Bacteria; kingdom Pseudomonadati; phylum Pseudomonadota; class Betaproteobacteria; order Burkholderiales; species Burkholderiales bacterium. The sequence continues at coordinate 23,523 of DATMAN010000089.1, forward strand.
GGGCGCTGCGCCCGGCCGATCAACTCCGCCGCCTGGCGGATGGCCGCGCGCGGCGGCGCTGTCACCGGGCGCGGCAGGGCAGGCACGGCTTCGCCCGCCACAGGCTCGGCGCGCGCCAGTTGCACATCTTTCGGGAAGTCGAGCAGTACCGGCCCCGGCCGCCCCCGCATGGCCACGGCGAGCGCCTTGCGGACCAGCTTGGGCACCGCTGCGGCGCTTCCGATCTGCGCGTTCCATTTCGTGACCGGTCGCGAAAGGCCCAGCGCATCGCACTCCTGGAAAGCGTCGGTGCCAATCAGTGCACGCGCCACCTGGCCGCTGATGCACACTACCGGTACCGAATCGCACATCGCATCCAGCAGACCCGTCACCGTGTTGCTCATCCCCGGTCCGGACGTGACGAACACCACGCCGGGCTTTCCGGTGCTGCGGGCGTAGCCCTGCGCCGCGTGCACCGCCGCCTGCTCGTGGCGGACCAGGACGTGCCGCAGCCGCGGCTCGGAGTGCAGCGCGTCGTACAGCGGCAGCACCGCCCCGCCGGGGTAGCCGAAGACCACTTCGACGCCTTGTTCCAGGAGGGTGTCGATGAGCAGCGCGGCGCCGGACCGAAGGGGTCGGGTGCGCGACCGAACGGTGCCAGGGACGGGGGTGAGGACCGGCTCATCCATGCCGCAATCTTATTGACGATGGTCGGGAAAAGGCGTCTTATTTTTCTGGCTGATGGCGGGAAATTCGGGAAACTTTTCCAGAAACGGCGGAAACAGAGAATGAAGCTCGACAAGTACGATCTGGCGATCCTGGCTGTGCTGCGCCAGGACGCCCGCGCCAGCCTGCAGGACATCAGCGCCCGGGTCGGGCTTTCCACGACGCCGTGCTGGAACCGGATCAAAAAGATGGAAGCCGACGGCGTGATTCAGGGCTACACCGTGCGCGTGAACGCGGAAGCGCTCGGTTTCACCGAAACCGTCATCGTGCAGGTCACGCTCGACAGCCACAGCGAGGAGACGCTGTTCGAGTTCGGGCGCCGGCTGGAGCAGATTCCGGAGGTCCTGGAAGCCTATCTGGTGTCCGGCGATTACGACTACTACATCCGCATCGCGGTGAAGGACACGCGCGACTACGAGCGGCTGCTGCGCGAAAAGCTCTACCGCATTCCCGGCATTCGCCACAGTCGGTCGAGCTTCGTGCTGCGCGTGCTGAAGGAAAGCCCGATCCCTTTGCCGGTCGCCGCAAACGCGCCGCGCCAGCCGGCGCAGGCTGCGCTTGACGCGGGCTCCACGGCCAGGCGCCGGCCCTAGGCGATGGCGCGCGCCGCCCTGGTCGATGCGCTGGGAACCGAGCACGCCCCGGCTGCGCAAGCGCGCATCGCCTGCCTGGTGCCTAGCCTCACGGAATTGCTGTTCGCGCTCGACCTGGGAAACCAGGTGGTGGCGCGCACCGGTTTCTGCGTGCATCCGCGCAGCGCGGTGAAAGCAGTGCCGAAAGTCGGCGGCACCAAGGACTTCGATCTCGACAAGCTGCGCGCGGCTGCGCCCACGCACCTCCTCGTCAATGTCGACGAGAACCCGAAGGAACGGGTCGAGGCCGCGGCGCGGTTCATCCCGCACGTGATCGTCACGCATCCGCTGGGACCGCTGGACAACCCACCGCTGTACCGGCTGGTGGGCGGCATTTTCGGCCGGCAAGCGCAGGCCGAAGCGCTGGCCGGGCATTTCGAAACGGCCTACCGCGATGCGGTGCAAGCAAGCGCGCGCCTGCCGCGCGAACGGGTGCTCTACCTCATCTGGAAAGATCCGTGGATGACGATCTCGCGCGAAACCTACATCGCCCGCACGCTGGCGGCGGTGGGCTGGGACCAGATCGAAGTCGGGGGCGCCGACCGCTATCCGGAGATTCCACTGGAGGACTTTCTGGGAAAGGTGGATCGGGTGCTGCTTTCTTCCGAGCCCTACGCCTTCACGCGGCGCGACGTGCAAAGGGTCGAGCGGCTGATCCAGCATGCATTACCCGCCACTGCTTGCCCGTCACCCCTCACCGTCTGTCGCATCGACGCACAGATGACGTCCTGGTACGGCAGTCGGGCGATCGAGGGCATGCGCTACCTGAAAGCGATCCGGGCGTCGTCTTGATTCGCCCGCGGGCTGCCGCTAACCTCCGCGTTCTTTTTGGGGACCAGCAGCCGCTGCGCGGAGGAACAATGGAAAACAACGTCATTATCCGGGCCGAGAAGACGATGGAGCGCGGCATTTTCGCCAGCCGCTGGGTCCTCGCGCCTTTCTACGTCGGGCTGGTGCTCGCGCTCGTGCTTCTGCTCGTGAAGTTCGTGCAGGAGCTGTTGCATTTCATCCCGAACATCCTGAAGATCGACGAGGCGCAGGCGATCCTCGGTGTGCTCACCCTGATCGACCTGTCGCTCGCCGGCAACCTGCTGCTGATGGTGATCTTCGCCGGCTACGAGAACTTCGTCTCCAAGATCGACGTGCGCGGCCACGAAGACCGGCCGACCTGGATGGGCACCGTGGATTTCAGCGGGCTCAAGCTCAAGCTGATCGCCTCGATCGTGGCGATCTCGGGGATCCATCTGCTCAAGGCCTTCATGAACGTGCACGCCATGGACAAGCAGGATCTGATGTGGCTCGCCATCATCCACGGCGTATTCGTGATCTCCGGGGTGCTGCTCGCCTGGATGGATCTGCTGGTGAGCAAGGCCGACCAGCTGCACTCCGGTCACTGAGGGCCGCAGGGCGGCGGAAGACTTCTGCGAGGAGGGCGAACATGAACTGGAAACCGTTGCTTTTCGGTGCCGTCATCGGCGCCGGGGTCGTGTCGATCATCGGGGCGACGCAGAATCTGGCGGGCGTCTATCAGATCGCGGCCACGACGTTCAACAACAACATACCGGCTGCGTTCGTCGTCAACACCTCGAGCGGCGAGGTCCGATTCTGCACCCCCGCAGGCTGCGAAGCGATCGGCATGAGCGTCGGGAAAGCCGGCGAGCGCTGATCCGCGCCGCGTATTTGCCACGTCCCGAAGGGCCGAGACGCCGCGTGTAGTCCGGCGTCGGCGGGCGCAAGGATTCGCCGCGCGGCTTGCCTCGCGGGCTCTCAGTGCACCGCCTTGGCTGGACTGGCCGGCGCGAACCGCTTCTGCATCTCGCGCCGCAACTTCACGGCGGCGGTCGCATCGTCGATCGCAACGTCCGTCCAGCGCACCGCTTCGCCGGCGGCGACCGGCGCGAGCAGCTTGACACCGTGGGCAAGCCCCAGCGGCAGCGCGCCGGTGGCGAGCGAGTCCTCCGCAGGCAACAGCTTGCCGACCACGGTGTAGCCGCCCTCGCCGTCGAGCACTTCCCCGGTCTTCAGATCGCGTTTGGCGGTGGCCACCACGTCGGCGCGGAATCCGGTCGGGCAGCCGGTCGCTTCGCCGCGCACGCCGACCGACGCGACCGAAATTCCGGCTTCCAGGCCGATCAGGTGCCAGCGCTTGTACAAACAGGCGTAGCGTCCCGAAGTGTCGGTGCGCACCATGTATTCCTTGAAGCAGTTGCGGATGTATTCGGTCTCGCCCTCGAACACGACAAAAACGCCGAAGCGGATGTCGTAGGGGATCGCGCGGCCGTCGCGCTCCAGCGATGAAACGACTTCCACCTGTCCCTTGTGATGCAGATATCCGCCTTCCGCGACCGGGCGCATCACGTTCGGGATGTCGTCGATGCTGGCCGGCGGAAACTGCAATCCGTCCGGACCAGGCGTGAGGCCGGTGGCGTTGCACACCGCCGTGCTTTCGATCGCCGGCTTGGACCCGTCCAGAAACGAGTTGAACATCTTCGGATTGAGGCCGCCGATCTTCGCCTGCTCCGGCGTGAGCCCGTAATAGCCCCACACCGTCTCGGGTGTGGATTGGGCGAAGTGCGGCAGCCACTTGTGGCCGCGTCCGGCGGCGACCACGTTGAAGCCGCAGGCGCGCGCCCAGTCCACCAGGTCGCAGATCAGCGCGGGCTGGTCGCCATAGGCCAGGCTGTAAACCACGCCGGCCTCCGCCGCGCTCCGGGCCAGCATCGGACCGCACAGCGCGTCGGCCTCGACGGTGACCATCACCACGTGCTTGCCGTGACGGAACGCCGCGAGCGCGTGCTCCACCGCGGCAATCGGATGGCCGGTGGCCTCGACCACGATGTCGATGCGCGGGTCCGCGACCAGCGCCCGCCAGTCCTCGCCGACGTGAGTGAGACCGGAGGCGAGCGCCGCGTCGAGCGAGCGCGCGGCGTAGCGCTCCGGGGGCCAGCCCACGCGCTGCAGGTTGGTCCGTGCGTTGGCCGGCGACAGATCCGCGATCCCGGCCAGATGCACCCCCGGCGTCTTGGGCACCTGAGCCAGATACATCGCCCCGAACTTGCCGGCGCCGATCAACCCGATGCGCAGCGGCTTGCCCGCTGCCTGCCGCTCGATCAGCTTCGCGTACAGATTCATGGTTGCTCGCCGGAAAAGATCGGAACCTCAGCGCAGAGGCGCCGAAGACGCAGACAGCGCGGAGCAATGCGTTTTCCTTCGCGCCTTCGCGTTTCGTTCCTGCATTGGATTTGCTTCGTGTCCTTGGTGCTTCGATCCGAGTGGTTGCTTCAGGCCACGAGCTTGGGCTTGAGCGCTTCCTCGGGCGTGCCGTCCTTCCAGGGCAGCGGGACGTCGTAGTGCTTCAGCAGGCAGTCGTCGGGCAGGCATTCAATCGGCGTGAAGTCGCGATGCGCGATGAATTCGGGACGCTTGAAGCGCCGGATATGGTTCGAAACCGCGCACAGGCTCAGGTACACGCTCACCCGGTTCCACGGCGAGAGGTTGGACGAGGATGCGTGCACGAGGCAGGAGTGGAACAGGATCATCGATCCCGCCGGTCCCTTCGGCGCCACGATGCCGCCGCGGGCGACCAGCTTGGCAATGGTGTCATGGTTGATCGTCCACAGCGGATAGCTCGTGGTGGAGACATCGTGCTCGGCGTCGAGCACACCCAGCTTGTGGCTGCCGGGAATGAACATCAGCGGGCCGTTGAACTCGTTGACCTCGTCGAGGAAAATGGCGACGTTCATCGCGCGCGGCTCCGGCATGAGGTCATCGTTCTTCCAGGTCCCGAAGTCCTGATGCCATTGCCAGACGTCCCCGTCGAAGGCCATCTTGCCGTTGATCTTGAACTGGTGCATGTACACCGGCTCGCCGAACAACTGGATGGCCGGCTCCACCATGCGGGGATGGCGCGCGAGCTTGGCGAACGGATAGCTGTACAGGTGTGCCGCGAAGTTGGTGCGCACGGCATCGGTGCCCTTCTCGCGCACGTTCTCCGGACGGTGCTGCGCAAAAAGCCTGGGCACCTCCTCGATCAGCGGTTTCATTTCCTCGGCCGAGAACAGCCCGGGAAAAAACAGGTAGCCGTCGCGGTCGAATCGGGTGATCTGTTCGGGTGCGAGTTTCATTGGTCGCTCCTTGACTGGCGCGGAGGTCCTGCTTCCCGGTCGTTGCCGGATGCGCAGGTCCGGCTAGTCTAGCGCGACGCCCCGCGGCTTGCGCGCTCCGGACATCCCGTACCGGGTCCCGGCGGGAAAGCCATTCGGCTTACTGCTGAACCGAGTCGCTGCCCGCCAGCCCGAATTCCGCCAGTTCCCGCGCCGTCAAGTACTTCGCGTCTTCCGGAGGAATCGCCATCATCGCCTCGAGCAGGTGCTCGGGCGTGGAGGTGAGCTGGAAGAAGGCCCGGATGTCTTGCAGCAGCGAGCCGTATTCGAGCTCGGCCTCCGCGACCGGCTCCAGATTGCGGTCGAACACGGTCGGGCGATGGATGGCGACCGCACCCTCTACGGTGCGGTGCGTGGCGCCGGCCAGCAGAAAGATGCAGGAGCTGGCGCACTGGGCTTCGGCGAAGACGTAGGCCGCCGCCCGGGCATTCCTCAGTTCGCGTCCGATCTGCAAGGCCGCTGCGACCTCGCCACCGGGACTGTTGAGATAGACCTCGACTTGCACCGGCGCGCGACGCTGATTCGCGAAGAACGCTCGCACCGCCGCCGCGTCGGCCTTGGAGATGTAGCCGTAGATGCTCAGACACGCGCGCTCGGGATTGAGGCACGCGCCGTTGCCCTCGTCGATGACGCCCACCCCGCCGATGGCGGGTGCCGCGCAGGCGACGGCCATGCAGAGCCCGGCCGCGGCGAGCGCACGCCTCGATCGCGCTCGATCACCGCCCGACCGGTGAGCCGGCGGTTTCGGCTTCCAGCTCACCCGGCGGTCTTGTCTTGACGCGCCTTCGGCGCCTTGCGGGTGGCGGCGTCCGGCTCCGAATCGAGCCGTAGCTTGGCGTAGCTGCCCGGGGCATCTTCGATCACCCCGAGTCCCCCGTCTCCCGGTTTGCGCGCGGGCACCTTCTCGCCGCCGTGCTGCGCGATCCACTGGCCCCAGTCGGTCCACCAGGAACCGGGATGCTTCTCGGCTTGCGCCAGCCACCGGTCGGCGCTGTCGGGCAGCTCGGGATTGGTCCAGTACCAGTACTTGCCGGCGCCGGGCGGATTGACGATTCCGGCGATGTGACCGGAACCGCCGAGCACGAACTTGACCGGCCCGTTGAGCAGCTTCGCACCCTTGTAGGTCGTCTTCCACGGCGCGATGTGGTCCTCGACCGTGGACACGAAATAGGCCGGCGTGGTCACCTTCGTGACGTCGATCGGCACGCCGGCCAGGGTGATGCCGCCCGGCTCGCGCAGCTTGTTCTTGATGTACATGTTGCGCAAGTAGAAGGTGTGCATGCGCGCCGGCATGCGCGTGGAATCCGAGTTCCAGTACAGCAGATCGAACGGGAAGGGGTCCTTGCCCAGCAGATAGTTGTTGACCACGAACGACCAGATCAGGTCGTTGGCGCGCAGCATGTTGAAGGTCGCCGCCATCTCCGAACCCTCCAGATAGCCGCGTTGCGCCATCTTCCTTTCGAGGTTGGAGACCACCTCCTCGTCGACGAATACCCCCAGCTCGCCCGGTTCGGAGAAGTCGATGAGCGCGGTGAAGAAGGTCGCGCTGCGCACGCGCTGTGCCCCGCCCTTCGCCGTGAGCCAGGCCAGCAGGCATGCGCTCAGCGTGCCGCCGAGGCAGTAGCCGATGATGTTGAGCGTTTTCTCGCCGGTTGCCTTCTCGATGGCGTCCATCGCGGCGAGCGGACCTTCGAGCAGATAGTCGTCGAAGGTCTTGTGCGAGAGCTTCTCGTCCGGGTTGACCCAGGAGATCACGAATACCGTGATGCCCTGATCCACCGCCCACTTGATGAAAGAGTTCTTCTGGCGCAGGTCGAGGATGTAGTACTTGTTGATCCAGGGCGGCACGATCAGCAGCGGCGTGCGGTAGACCTGGGGCGTGGTCGGCTCGTACTGGATGAGCTGCATCAGATCGTTCTGGAACACGACCTTCCCCGGCGTGGTCGCCACGTTCTCGCCCAGTTTGAACGCCTTGTAGTCGGTCATGCTGATCGCGAGCCGGCCGCGGCCGCGGTCCAGGTCCTGCAACAGATGGTTCAGCCCCGCGAGCAGGTTCTTGCCCCCGGACTCCAGCGTGGTCTTCAGCACTTCCGGGTTGGTCAGCACGAAGTTGGTGGGCGCGAGCGCGTCCACGTACTGGCGGGTGAAGAAACGCACCTTGCGCGCGCTCTGCGGATCCAGGCCTTCGACTTCGGCCACCGTCTTCTGGATGTTTTGCGCCGCGATGAGATAGGACTGCTTGATGTAGTCGAATATCCAGTTCTGCCACAGGTCGCTGTTGAAGCGGTTGTCGGACTTCGCCGGCTCCGCGACCGGCGACACCGGCTCGCCCGCCAGCCGACGCAGCGTCGTCTGCCAGAGCTCGAAGTAGTCGTGCCACATCTTGAGGCCGGCCTCGGCCACCTTGAAGGGATCGGCCATCATCCGCGTGGCCAGTTCGGCGAATGCCTTGCCCACCCCGATCTCGTCGGGGTTCTCTTCGCCCAGCTTGGCTGCCTGCCCGGCCAGGTGCTCCTTGACGAGGTGGTTGGCCCGCAGCGCGATCTCCGCCAGCAGCCGAGCCGTCTCGGTCGGATCGGCGGCCGAGCAATCGTGCGCAGGGTGTCGTTCGGCCATGGGACTAAGCTAGGACGATCTTCGTGTCCGTGCAAGCGCGGCTTTCACACCGCGAACGGCGCAGGGCACGCGCGAGGCGTACTCCGGCGCCGTCACTTTCCGCCTTTCGCTGCGAAGGCGGCCTTGTCTTTGGTGCGTGCCGGCCCGCGTCCGCTGCGCCCGCTGCGATCGGTGCCTTCTGCCTGGCCGTAGGTCCTGAACTTGGCCAGCACGACGGCCATCTCTTCATCCGGAAGCAGGTTCGGCTGGCCGACCTGCAGCGCCCGCCAGTATTGCTCGCACAGCGCTTCGACCTCCACCGCGAGCGCCAGCGCCTGATCAAGGCTCTCGCCGATCGCGATCATGCCGTGATTGGCCAGCAGGCACGCCTTGCGTTCCTCGAGCGCCTCGAGCGCGTGGTCCGACAGTTGTTGCGTGCCGAAGGTGGCATAAGGCGCGCAGCGGATCGAATTGCCGCCGGCCACCGCGATCATGTAGTGAAACGCCGGCACTTCGCGCCCCAGGCAGGCGAGCGTGGTCGCGAAGCTGGAATGCGTGTGGACCACCGCCCGGGCGTCCGCCCGCCTGCGGTAGATGTCGTGGTGAAAGCGCCACTCGGAGGAGGGCGCCAGCCGGCCGTGGGCGCAGCCTTCGCGATCGACGAACACGATGTCAGCGGGCTTGGTTCGGTGGTAGGCGAGCCCGGAAGGAGTGACCAGGAAGCCGTCCTTCCAGCGCGCGCTGACATTGCCGGACTTGCCGCGGTTGATGCCGAGCGCGTTCATCGCCAGCGCGGTGGCGATGATCGCCTTGCGCAAGCCGAGTTCCGTCACGGCGCCTTCTTCTTGTACAGCGCGGCGAGTCCCTTGCGCGAGGCCGGCGCGATCCCGCGGTCGGTGATGATTCCGCTCACCAGCCGCGCCGGCGTGACGTCGAAGGCCGGGTTGGCCGCGCGCAGCCCTTCGGGCCCGATCCGAACGCGCGCCGGTTGCCCTTTCTCGTCGAATCCGTGGACGGTGAGGACCTCCTCGCCGCCGCGCTCCTCGATCGGGACTTCCCGCATGGCGTCGGCGATCGTCCAGTCGATGGTGGGCGTGGGAACCGCGGCATAGAAGGGAACCTTGTTGTCCTTGGCGGCGAGCGCCTTGAGATAGGTGCCGATCTTGTTGCAGACGTCGCCAGCGGCCGTCACGCGATCCGCCCCGACGATGACCAGATCGACCTGCCCGCGCTGCATGAGATGCCCGCCGGCGTTGTCCGCGATCAGCGTGTGCGGCACGCCGTGGCTCGCCAGCTCCCAGGCGGTGAGCAGGCCCTGGTTGCGGGGCCGCGTCTCGTCCACCCACACGTGGACCGGCACGCCCTGGTCATGGGCGAGGTAGACCGGCGCCAGCGCGGTCCCGTAATCGACGGTGGCGAGCCAGCCCGCATTGCAGTGGGTGAGGATGTTCACGGTGTCGTTCTTTCTTTCAGCCACGGCGCGAAGCAGTTCCAGGCCGTGCCGTCCGATCGCGCGATTGAGCGCCACGTCCTCTTCCGCGATCGCCTCCGCTTCCTCCCAGGCGGCCTCGATCCGTGCATCCGGGGGCAGCGGTTTGAGTCGCGCGAGCATGCGCTCGATCGCCCAGCGCAGGTTCACCGCCGTGGGTCGCGTGCTGAGCAGCAGCTCGGCCGCGCCGGCCAGTGCCGCGTCGCTGCTCTCCTCGCGCATGGCGAGCGCCAGGCCGCAGGCCGCCGTGGCGCCGATCAGGGGCGCTCCGCGTACCTGCATCGACTTGACGGCATGCGCCACCTCGCTCACGCTCGCCAGGCGCCGGGTGCGAAACTCGTAGGGCAGCCGCGTCTGGTCGATGATGCCGACGCGATCCGCCTCGCGCCACACGCTGCGATAGGCAACACCCGCGACCTTCACGCGCGCCTCTCGAAACGGTGCACCCCGTCGGCGCCGGTGTGGCGCGTCAGGCGCCCCTGATGCCAGAGGTGATGCAGGTGGGCGAGCGATTCGCCCATCGCGAAGAACAACTGGTGGTTGTCCAGCGGCCGGCGGAACAGGACCGGCATCAGCTCCGCCGCACTCTTCGGACTGTGACAAGCGTCCAGCACTTCGCGCAGGCGTTCTTCGTGATGGCGGTGCAGCGCGGCGACGCGGCTGTGCGCGCCGCGGAAGGGAAGGCCGTGCGAAGGCAGCACGAGTACCCCGGCGGGTAACGTGCTGAATCGGTCGATCGAGCGCAGGAACAGCCGCAGCGGATCGCCTTCCGGTTCGATCGGCCAGACGCTGACGTTGGTGCTGATCCTGGGCAGCAGCATGTCGCCCGAAATCAGCACGTCGAGTGCCTCGCAATACAATGCCGCGTGTTCCGGGGTGTGTCCGTAACCCACGATCACGCGCCAGCGGTTCTCGCCGATGTGCAAATCGTCCCCATCCATCATGCGCCGGAACTGCGCCGGCGGCGCACTGACGCGCGCCCGGTAGGGATTGCCGCGACCCTCGATCGCGTTCACCCGCTCCCGATCCAGCCCGTTCACGGCAAAGAGTCGCGCGGTGGCCTGCGCACTGTAACCGGCGATGCGGTCGTAGTGGGCGTGCGCGGTCAGGTACTCCGACTCGGTCATCGTGAGCGGCGCACCGGAGCGCTCGATCAGCCAGCCGGCGTTGCCCATGTGATCGGGGTGGTAGTGGGTCACCACGACCTTTGTCAGCCCCGCTGCGCCGATGACTTCGGTGAAGATCCGCTCCCAGTGCGCCTGCGTGTCCGGCAGCGCGATGCCGCAGTCCACGGCCGCCCAGCCGCCGTCATCCCTCAGCAGCCAGAGATTGATGTGGTCCAGCGCGAAGGGCAACGGCATGCGCAGCCAGTAGACGCCGGGTGCGACTTCGCGCGCGCTGCCCGGGGCGGGGGGCTCGGCGAAGGGGAATTCGAGCGGTGCGGACGCTTCGGCCGCAAGCGCCCGGGCGGGCCTGGTCATGAGCATCGAAATGCAGTGCGCCGCGCTTCGCGGCGAGCGATTGGATTCTACTTGACGTTTACGTAAACTGGAGCCTGGATGAAAGAGAGCTATACCATCACCGACCTGGCGCGCGAGTTCGGCATCACCACGCGCGCGATTCGCTTCTACGAAGACCACGGACTGCTCGCGCCCAGACGCGTGGGTCGTAACCGCGTGTACGGGAGCCGCGATCGTGTCCGGCTCAAGCTCACGCTGCGGGGGAAGCGTCTGGGCTTGTCGCTCTCCGAGATCCGCGAGCTGCTGGACATGTACGACGCCGCCAAGGGCGAAAAGGCGCAGCTTCTCCGCTTTGTCGAAGTGCTGGAAAGGCGGCGCGCGATTCTCGAGCAACAGCGCGAGGACATCGAGGCGGTGCTGGGGGAGATCGCCCAGCTCGAAGCCCAATGCCGCAACCTCCTGGGGGAGCGGGGCGAGGGGGCGGCCGATAGCTCAGTGAGCGCTGACACATCAATCGTAAGAATCTGATCAAACGGTTTGTTGTTTCTTGGAGTGACGTTAACGTAAACGTAATCTAGACTCCCGGCAGGAAACCGGTCGCGTGTCCGCCTTCAAGCCCGCAAACCCATCCTTCGCCGAGCGCGTGCGCGACAGCTTCGAGCGCCAGGGCGTGATGGCGCTGCTCGGCGCGCGCTTGAACCGCGTCGAGCCGGGTCGGTGCGGGATCCACCTGCCGTACCGGCCCGAGCTTTCGCAGCAGCACGGCTATTTCCACGGCGGGATCATCGGTACCATCGCAGACTCCGCCGGCGGTTACGCAGCGTTCACGCTGATGCCCGCGGATGCGAGCGTGCTCACGGTCGAGTACAAGATGAACCTGCTGGCTCCGGGAGACGGCGCGCTGCTGATCGCACGCGGGCGGGTGGTCAAGCCCGGTCGCACGCTGATCGTCGCCGCGGTGGACGCCGTCGTCGTGAAAGGCGGTCGCGAGACGCTGTGCGCCACGTTGCTGCAGACGCTGATGACCATGCACGGGAGGCCCGATCGATGAAACCCGGAGAAACCTTCAGGAAGGAATTTCACTCGCTCGACTTCGGCCTGGGGCAGGAAATCGACATGCTGCGCGAAAGCGTGCGCGCCTTCGCCGCGAAGGAGATCGCGCCGCGCGCCGCGGACATCGACCGCCAGAACGCCTTTCCGACGGATCTGTGGCGCAAGTTCGGTGCCCTCGGCGTGCTGGGCATCACCGCCGAGGAGGAATTCGGCGGCTCCAACATGGGCTATCTCGCCCACATCGTCGCGATGGAGGAGATCTCCCGCGCCTCGGCGTCGGTCGGCCTGTCCTATGGCGCTCACTCCAACCTCGCCGTCAATCAGCTCCAGCGCAACGGCACGCAGGCGCAAAAGCGCGCATACCTGCCCAAACTGATCTCCGGCGAGTACGTCGGCGCGCTGGCGATGAGCGAACCCGACTCCGGCTCCGATGTGGTGAGCATGAAGCTGCGCGCGGAGCGCAAGGGCGATCGTTACGTTCTCAACGGCAGCAAGATGTGGATCACCAACGGGCCGGACGCCGATGTGCTCGTGGTCTACGCCAAGACCGACGTGAAGGCCGGCGCCAAGGGCATCACGGCGTTCATCGTGGAGAAGGGCTTCAAGGGATTCTCGACCGCGCAGAAGCTGGACAAGCTCGGCATGCGCGGCTCCAATACCTGCGAGCTGGTGTTCCGGGATTGCGAAGTGCCGGCCGAAAACGTGCTCGGCGAAGTGAACGAGGGCGTGCACGTGCTGATGAGCGGACTGGATTTCGAGCGCGCGGTGCTGGCCGGCGGCCCGCTCGGCATCATGCAGGCGTGCATGGACGTGGTGATCCCGTACGTGCATGAGCGCGTGCAGTTCGGGCAGCCGATCGGCGAGTTCCAGCTCATGCAGGGAAAGCTGGCCGACATGTACACCACGATGAACGCGTGCAAGGCCTACGTCTATGCCGTCGGACGGGCGTGCGACCGGGGGGAAACCACGCGCAAGGACGCGGCCGGGGCGATCCTTTACGCGGCGGAGAAGGCCACCTGGATGGCGGGCGAGGCGATCCAGGCGCTGGGCGGCAACGGCTACATCAACGAATATCCCACCGGGCGGTTGTGGCGCGACGCGAAGCTCTACGAGATCGGCGCGGGTACCTCGGAGATCCGCCGCTGGCTTATCGGCCGCGAGCTTTTTTCCGAAACGAAGTAGAAGCGTTTGGCGCAGGGCAAGCAGAGCAAACCTCGGGAGTCGATGTCTGGAGCGGGACGTGAAGAGCGGATCGGTGCCGACTGTTCAACATTCTTGGCGTTTCATCATCCGCGTCGATGATTGGCTGTCTTGTTCTTCCTCTGCGTCCCCTGCGGTCTCGAGCCGGAAATGACGACGGTTGCGGAACAGACCGAGCAGGATCTGGCGTTCCTGATCGCGCAGGGGATGCTCGATGGCTTCAACCGGCACTACCGGCTCTTCCGGGAGACCAGCCGTTACGCGAAGTCGCTGTTCGAGAACGGCCAGTGGGCGGAACTGCAGCGCATCTCCCGCGAGCGCATCGCCTTCTATTCGCGGCGCGTCGACGAAACGGTGCGGTACCTGCAGCGCCGCTTCAACACCGATGCGCTGCCCGACGCCGTCTGGCAGCGGGTCAAGCTGCATTACGTCGGGCTGCTGTCCAACCACAAGCAGCCCGAGCTGGCGGAAACCTTCTTCAACTCGGTGAGCTGCCGCATCCTGCATCGCAGCTACTATCACAACGACTTCATCTTCGTGCGGCCCGCGCTGTCCACCGAGCACATCGATTCCGATCCGCCGACCTACCGCAGCTACTATCCGTCCCAGGCGCGATTGCGGCGGGTCTTGCGCGCGATCCTGGCCGAGTTCGCCCTGCGCAACCGTTTCCAGGATCTGGAGCGCGACCTGCGCTGCCTGCTGCGCGCCGCGCGCGCCCGGCTGCCTCGGCCCTTCGTGCCCGAGGCCAACCACCAGATCCAGGTGCTCTCCTCGCTGTTCTTCCGCAACAAGGGCGCGTACGTCATCGGCAAGATCGTCAACGGCAACCTCGAGATCCCGTTCGCGGTCCCGATCCTGCGCAACGACGACGGCACGCTCTACCTTGACACCGTGCTGTTCGAGACCGATCAGCTCGCCATACTCTTCGGTTTCTCCCGCGCCTATTTCCTGGTGGACATGGAGGTGCCTTCCGGTTACGTGCAGTTCCTGCGCGGCCTGCTGCCGCGCAAGCCGGTGGCCGAGCTCTACACCATGCTGGGGCTGCAGAAGCACGGCAAGACGCTTTTCTACCGCGACTTCCTCCATCACTTGAGGCATTCGAGCGACCAGTTCACGATCGCGCCCGGCATCAAAGGCATGGTGATGCTGGTGTTCACGCTGCCCTCCTACCCGTACGTCTTCAAGGTCATCCGGGACGCGATCCTGCCGCCGAAGGAAATCACGCGCGAAGGCGTCAAGCAGAAGTACCTCATCGTCAAGCAGCACGACCGCGTGGGCCGAATGGCGGACACGCTGGAGTACACCGACGTCGCGTTGCCCAAGGAGCGCTTCTCGGCGGAGCTGCTGGACGAGTTGCGCAGCGTGGCGCCCTCGGTGCTGGAGGACGAGGGCGACACGCTCATCATCAAGCACCTGTACGTCGAACGGCGCATGACGCCGCTCAACTTGTATCTCGATCAGGCTTCCGACGAGCAGGTGCGCCGCGCGGTCGAGGACTACGGCCTGGGGATCAAGCAGCTCGCCTGGGCCAATATCTTTCCGGGCGACATGCTGTTCAAGAACTTCGGCGTCACCCGCTACGGGCGCATCGTGTTCTACGATTACGACGAGATCGCATACATGACCGACTGCAACTTCCGGCGCATCCCGCCGGCACCGACCCCCGAGGACGAATGGTCGGCCGAGCCGTGGTACCCGGTCGGGCCGAACGACGTCTTCCCCGAGGAATTCGCGGCCTTCCTGCTCGTCGATCCGCGCGTGCGCGAAGCCTTTCTCGCCGAACATGCGGATCTCCTCGCCCCGGAGTTCTGGAACCGGGCCAAGGAGCGGATCGCCGGCGGCCACATCGAGGACGTCTTTCCTTATCCGGAGTCGATGCGCTTCCGGAACAGGCCGGCGTTTCGAAGCTCACCAACAAGGCAGCAAGACACGCAGGGACACGAAGGACAGCGCATGCGACGAGGTAGTTCTTCGTGAACTTTCCCTCTTTGTGGTGAGACGCGGTTTTCATGGAGGTTCCTATGGCAACCGACCCCGTGGTAATTGTTTCCGCAGTGCGTACCCCGATGGCCGCGTTTCAGGGTGAGCTGAAGGATTTCTCCGCGGCCCGGCTCGGCGCGGCGGCGATTCGCGCGGCAGTGGAGCGCGCCGGCATCGCCCCGGAGCGGGTGCAGGAGGTGATCATGGGCTGCGTGCTGCCCGCCGGTCAGGGTCAGGCGCCGGCGCGCCAGGCGGCGCTCGGCGCCGGACTGCCTCTGTCGGTCGGTTGCACGACGGTCAACAAGATGTGCGGCTCGGGCATGAAGGCGGCGATGCTCGCCCACGACCTGCTCGCCGCCGGCACCAACGACGTCATGGTGGCCGGCGGGATGGAATCGATGACCAACGCGCCTTACCTGCTGCCGAAGGCGCGGGCCGGCTACCGCATGGGACACCAGCAGGTGCTCGACCATATGTTCCTCGACGGCCTGGAGGACGCCTACGACAAGGGCCGGCTGATGGGCACTTTCGCCGAGGACTGCGCCGCGAAGTATTCGTTCACGCGCGAGGCGCAGGACCGTTTTGCGGTGACCTCGCTGCAGCGCGCGCAGAAGGCCAACCAGGACGGCAGCTTCGCCTGGGAAATCGTTCCGATCGCCATCAAGGCGGGCAAGGAAGAGCGCTTCGTGGAGCGCGACGAGCAACCGTTCAAGGCCAGCTTCGAAAGGATTCCTCTGCTAAAGCCGGCGTTCCGCAAGGACGGCACGGTGACCGCCGCCAATTCCAGCTCGATCTCGGACGGCGCGGCGGCGCTGGTGATGATGCGTCAATCGACCGCCGAAGCGCTGGGGCGGACGCCGCTCGCGCGCGTGGTCGGCCATTCGACCCACGCGCAGGAGCCGGGCTGGTTCACCACCGCACCGGTGGGCGCCATCCGCAAGCTCTTCGACAAGACCGGCTGGAGCAAAGACCAGGTCGATCTGTACGAGATCAACGAGGCCTTCGCGGTGGTCACCATGGCCGCAATGAAGGAGCACGGTCTGCCGCACGAGAAGGTCAACGTGCACGGCGGCGCCTGTGCGCTCGGCCATCCGATCGGCGCCTCCGGCGCACGCATCCTCGTCACCCTGATCGGCGCGCTGCGCAAGCACGGCGGGCGGCGCGGCGTCGCCGCCCTGTGCATCGGCGGGGGCGAGGCCACCGCCATGGCCATCGAGCTTGTCTAGAGTCGATGTCGGAAACGCGCCGTCGCCTTGGATGCAAACAGATGGCATTGAACGCCGTGCGCCTTCGGAGTGAGAGATGGTCGACAAGAAGATAGGATTCATCGGCGTCGGGATGATGGGCCACGGGATGGCGAAGAACCTGGTCGAGAAAGGCTTTCCGACCACGATCCTGGCGCACAGAAACCGCGCTCCCGTGGAAGACCTCGTCAAGCGCGGAGCGAAAGAAGCGAAAGACGTCGCCGCGCTGGTTGCGAGCTCGGACGTGGTGTTCCTCTGCGTCACCGGCTCGCCGCAGGTCGAGGACCTGGTGTACCGCAAGGACGGAATCCGGGACAGCGTGAAGCCGGGACAGATCGTGGTCGATACCTCGACCAGCCTGCCGTTCTCCACCCTGAGAATCGCGGCCGATCTCGCGGCCAAAGGCGCGCGCTTCGTGGACGCGCCGCTCACCCGCACGCCGGTGGAGGCGGAGCAGGGGCGGCTCAACACCATGGTGGGCGCCGACGCGGAAACCTTCCGGGAGATCGAGCCGGCGCTCAGGGCGTTCTGCGAGAACGTCTTCCACGTGGGCGAAGTAGGCGCCGGCCACAAGATCAAGCTCATCAACAATTTCGCGGCCATCGGGCAGATGGCCTTGATCGCCGAGGCGCTCATTGCCTGTGCCAAGCTCGGCGTCGATCCGAAGAAGTACTTTCAACTGGTATCCACGGGCGCGGCCAACTCCGGCATCTTTCAGATGCTGGCCGGCAAAGCGGTCGAGGGCGATTTCACCGGCATGAAGTTCGGGTTGGCGAACGCGCTGAAGGACGTGCGCTATTACATGCAGATGGCGATGGAGGGCAGCGTGTCCGGCCCGATGGCCGCCTCGACGCTGACCTCGCTCACGCAGGCCGTGAACCTGGGTTTCGGCGCACCGGAGCACCTGGTCGGCGCGCTGGTGCAGGCGCAGGCGAAGATCAACAACACCCCCTTCCCGCCAAAAACATGAAACACGGATTCGGAACGAACGCACCACCAAGGCCACGGGACAATCCAAGTACAGATTCGATCCTGGCGCGGCTTTCCTTGGTGCCTTCTGTGTCCGGGCGGTTCATAACGGGTGTGGCGGAGTCATGAGCGAGAAGAGACTGATTTCGTCGGGATCGAGCTTCGAGAAAGTCGCGGGCTACAGTCGCGCGGTGGTCGACGGCGACTGGGTATTCGTCTCCGGCACGACCGGCTACGACTACTCCACCATGACCATAGCGCCCGATCTCGAAAGCCAGGCGCGCCTGGCTTTCCGCAATATCGCGCACGCGCTGGCGCAGGCGGGTGCGAGCCTGGACGATGTGGTGCGCGTTCGCTACTACCTGACCGACCGCGAAGACTTCAAGAAACTCGCGCCGCTATTCGGCGAGTTTCTGGGCCAGGCGCGCCCTGCGGCGACCGCGATCGTCTGCGCGCTCGTGGAAGACGCAATGAAGATCGAGATCGAAGTCACCGCGCGCCGTCGCGACCGGACGGTTGTGGCGAGCGGGGCCGATCGCATGAGCCAGCCCGGACGGGCCTGAGTCGCATCGAGGAGAGCATGCCAGATCCCATCGAGTTCTACTTCGATTTTTCTTCGCCCTACGGCTACTTCGGCGCGACCCGCATTTCGGGCATCGCCGCCAGACACGGGCGCCAGGTGGCCTGGAAACCGATCCTGCTCGGCGCCGTGTTCAAGGTGACCGGCATGGGGCCGCTTCCCTCGCTGCCGCTCAAGGGGGACTACAGCCTTCGGGACATACGCCGAGTCTCGCGCCTGTGGCAGATCCCGTTCAACATGCCGAGCAAGTTCCCGATTCCCGGGCAGGCGCCTTCTCGCATCACTTACTGGATGCAAGCCCACCATCCGGCCAGGCAGGAGGCGGCGATCCTCGCCCTGTACCACGCGTACTTCGTCGAAGACCGCGATATCTCCAGCCCCGAAGTGGCCGCCGAGGTGGTCTCGTCCATCGGCGTGGACCGTGCCGCACTGCTCGCAGCGACGCAGGACCCGGCGATGAAAGAAAGGTTGAGACAGGAAGTGGACGCCGCGATCGCCAAGGGCGTGTTCGGCTCGCCTTACATCATCGTGGACGGCGAGCCGTTCTGGGGTTCGGACCGGCTGGAGCACGTGGAACGCTGGCTCGCAACCGGCGGCTGGTGAGTTCCCGTATCCTCGCGGAGGACCGATCCGGTGCCAGAGTATCTGTTGTACGGTTTCGCGCAGTCCGGTAACTCGTACAAGCCGGCCCTCTTTCTCCAACTGGCGGGGGCCGACTGGGCGCCGCGCTTCGTGGACTATTTCAACGGCGAGACCCGCACGCCCGCCTACCGCGCGATCAACGTCATGGGCGAAGTGCCCGTGCTCGAGCACCGCGGCAAGCGCCTGACCCAGTCGGGCGTCATCCTGGACTACCTGTCGGAGCAGCTCGGCTGCTTCGGACCGCGCGATGCGGACGAACGGCGCGAGATCCTGCGCTGGTTGCTGTGGGACAACCACAAGCTCAGCAGCTATACCGCCACTTGCCGCTTCATGCGCATGTTTGCGCCGCAGACCGATCCGGCCGTAGCCGCCGAATTCCGCAAACGCGCGGAAGCCGCCTGGAAGATCCTCGACACTCATCTTTCCGGACGCACGCACGTGGTCGCAGACCGGCTGACTATCGCGGACTTGTCGATCTGCGGCTACCTGTTCTGGGACGACGAGCTGGGTGTCGACTGGAGTCGGTACCCGAGCATCCGGCAGTGGCTCGCGCGCCTGCGCACGGAGCCGCGCTGGAAGCATCCCTACGAACTGCTGCCCGGTCACCCGATCCCCGCGAAAGCCGGCTAGATGTCTGTCCTCCAGAGCAAGCTCGACCCGCGCTGCGCGCAATTCAAGGCCAACGCGGAGGCGATGGCACAACTGGTCGCCGATCTGCGCGCGAAGGTGGCGATCGTCGCGCAGGGCGGCGGCGACGCGGCGCGCGAGAAGCACACGGGGCGCGGGAAACTGCTGCCGCGCGAGCGCGTGCGGCGCCTGCTCGACGTGGGTTCCCCGTTCCTCGAGCTTTCGCAGCTCGCCGCGTGGAACATGTACGACGGACAGGTGCCATCGGCCGGGATCATCACCGGCGTTGGCCGCGTCTGCGGGCGCGAATGCGTGGTGGTGGCCAACGATGCCACCGTGAAGGGCGGCACCTATTTCCCGATGACGGTGAAGAAGCACTTGCGCGCGCAGGAAATCGCCCTGCAGAACCGCCTGCCGTGCATCTACCTGGTCGATTCGGGCGGCGCCAATCTACCCAACCAGGACGAAGTGTTTCCCGACCGCGACCATTTCGGCCGCATTTTCTACAACCAGGCCAACCTGTCGGCGCTGGGGATTCCCCAGATCGCCTGCGTGATGGGCTCGTGCACCGCGGGCGGCGCCTACGTGCCGGCGATGGCGGACGAGACGGTCATCGTCCGGAACCAGGGCACGATTTTTCTTGGCGGCCCGCCGCTGGTGAAAGCGGCTACCGGAGAGGTCGTGAGCGCCGAGGAGCTGGGTGGCGCCGAGGTGCACGCGCGGATCTCCGGCGTGGCGGATCACTACGCGCTCGACGACGAGCACGCTCTGCAGATCGTGCGGCGGATCGTCCTGCACCTGAACACGAAGAAGGAGGTCGCGCTCGATCTGCGCGAGCCGCGCGAGCCGCTGCACGATCCCCAGGAGCTATACGGCGTGGTGCCGACCGATACCCGCCAGCCGTTCGACGTGCGCGAAGTCATCGCCCGCATTGTGGATGGTAGCGAGCTGGACGAGTTCAAGCCGCTCTACGGCACGACGCTGGTCACCGGTTTCGCGCACCTCTATGGTTATCCGATCGGAGTGGTGGCGAACAACGGCATTCTGTTCTCGGAATCTGCGCTCAAGGGCGCGCACTTCATCGAGCTTTGCGCGCAGCGCGGCATTCCGCTCGTTTTTCTCCAGAACATCACCGGCTTCATGGTCGGGAAGAAGTACGAGGCGGGCGGAATCGCCAAGGACGGCGCCAAGATGGTGACCGCCGTGGCGTGCGCGCAGGTGCCGAAATTCACCGTGATCATCGGCGGCAGCTTCGGCGCTGGCAACTACGGCATGTGCGGGCGCGCCTACTCCCCACGCTTCCTCTGGATGTGGCCCAACGCCCGCATCTCCGTGATGGGCGGCGAACAGGCCGCGGCGGTGCTGGCGCAGGTCAAGCGCGACGGGCTGGAAAAGTCCGGGAAGGCGTGGAGTCCGGAGGAAGAGGAAGCGTTCAAGGCGCCGATCCGGGCGCAGTACGAGGTGCAGGGCCACCCGTACTACGCGACCGCGCGGCTGTGGGACGACGGCGTGATCGATCCGGCGGACACCCGCATGGTGCTGGGGCTGGGCATCTCCGCGGCGCTCAACGCGCCGATCGCCAGAACCACATTCGGTGTCTTCCGGATGTAACGGCATGAAAGGCTCACCGCAGGGCGGAAGAAAGACGGAAGAGCGATACACGAAGTCGCGAAGAAAGAAAGGGGATAGCGGACTTGGTTTCCTCCGTGATCACGGTGTTCTCCGTGGTTCAGGATTGCGCATTGACTTGCCTTGCGCCCTCGGCGTTCCCCGCGGTGAGAGGTTGATCTGGATGAGAACCGGCCATGACTGAAAAGACAATCCAGGTATCGGTTGCCGGGCGCGTGGCCACGGTCACGCTGAACCGCCCGGAAGTGCACAACGCTTTCGACGACCACCTGATCCACGAGCTGACGCACGCGCTGGGCGATCTCGGACGCGACGCCGCCGTGCGCGTGGTCGTTCTGGCCGGATCGGGTCGGAACTTTTCGGCCGGCGCCGACTTGAACTGGATGAGGCGCATGGCTGACTATTCGGAAGCGGACAACTTGCGCGATGCGATCGCGATGGCGAATCTCATGCGCACGCTCGCGGGCTTGCCCAGGCCGACGATCGCGCGCGTACAAGGCGCTGCCTTCGGCGGCGGCGTGGGGCTGGTCGCCTGCTGCGACATCGCGGTCGCCGCCGAGGATGCGAGCTTTTCGCTCTCGGAGGCCCGCCTCGGTCTGATTCCGGCGGTCATCAGTCCGTACGTCATCCGCGCGATCGGCCGGCGCGCCGCTCAGCGCTACTTTCTCAGCGCCGAGAAGTTCTCCGCGCCGGAAGCGCTGCGCGTCGGCCTGGTGCACGAGGTCGTCGCGCTCCAGGGGCTCGACGAGGCGGTGGGGAGGATTTCCGGCGAGCTGCTGAAGAGCGGTCCTCACGCGGTGGCGGCCGCCAAGCGGCTGATCGCCGACGTCGCAGAGGCGCGCCTGGACCACGCGATCGTCGAGGAGACGGCGCGGCGCATCGCGGCCATCCGCGTCAGCCCCGAAGGGCGCGAGGGCATCGCCGCGTTTCTCGAGAAGCGCAAGCCGGCCTGGTTGTCGGGAGACAAGTAAATGGAAGCGATCAACGCCGCCGACCGCCAGAAGGCGAAACTTGCCATGTTGTTCGGCACGCTCGGCGTGGTGGGTTTTCTGCTGGTCCTGTTCGCCGGCTTCGGGCTCTGGGGGCACGCGCGGTCGAGGGATGTTCCGGTACCGACCTATGACCGGTTCGTCGGCGAGCTTCAGGCGACCGCGCCCGGCCACATCCCGCAACTGACGC
Source organism: Burkholderiales bacterium (assembly GCA_035560005.1). Taxonomy (NCBI): domain Bacteria; kingdom Pseudomonadati; phylum Pseudomonadota; class Betaproteobacteria; order Burkholderiales; species Burkholderiales bacterium. The sequence goes on from DATMAN010000089.1 coordinate 45,670, forward strand.
GGGCGATCTTCGAGAAGTGGTCGGCCTGCGAGACGACCCGCAGGGGCATGGCCAGCGTCGCGATCCACGCGCTGATCAGTTCGTCGCTCGTGGCCATCGCCCTGTTCACCTTGTGCCTGGTGCTCAACGTGCAGCTCTATCGCCGGCTGAGCGCGTTGGCCAGCGCCGCCGAGCCGCCGCAGCCTCCCGAGCGGGTCGACGATACCTGGAGATCCTGAGCGCAGACCTCGACGCAGAGGGGTGCACGGCCACGCAGAGAGAACCGAATGGCGAACTGTTCGGCAGCACACCTGGTTTGCGCTGGAAGAGTTGACCGGACGATGCGTCCGAGGCGCTGAGTTTGCGGTGTTGACTTTACGATGTTCGAGAAGATCCTCATAGCGAACCGCGGCGAGATCGCAGTGCGCGTCGCCCGCACCGCCAGGCGGCTCGGGATCCGCACCGTGGCGGTGTACTCGGAGGCGGACGCGCGGGCATTGCACGTACAAGCCTGCGACGAGGCGTATCTGATCGGCCCGGCGGCGGCGCGCGAGTCCTATCTGCGCGCCGAGCGCATCGTCGAGGCGGCGCGCAGGTCCGGCGCGCAGGCCATTCATCCCGGCTACGGGTTTCTCTCGGAGAACGCGGCATTCGCCCGCGCCTGCGCCCAGGCCGGTGTGGTCTTCATCGGGCCTGCGCCCGCGGCGATCGAGGCGATGGGATCGAAGAGCGCGGCGAAGGCGCTCATGGAAAAGGCGGGTGTGCCGCTGGTGCCCGGCTATCATGGCGAGGACCAGGATGCGCGCACGCTCGCCAGGCATGCAGAGCGCATCGGCTACCCGGTGCTGATCAAGGCCTGCGCCGGCGGCGGTGGCAAGGGCATGCGGGTGGTGAACGCACCCGGGGAATTCGCCGAGGCGCTGGCCGGCGCGAGGAGGGAGGCCGCGTCGAGCTTCGGCGACGACCGGGTGCTGATCGAGAAGTACCTCGCCCGCCCGCGGCACATCGAGATCCAGGTGTTCGCCGACAGCCACGGCCATTTCGTTCATCTCTTCGAGCGTGACTGCTCGGTGCAGCGGCGCCACCAGAAGATCCTGGAAGAAGCACCCGCGCCCGGGATGACGCCGGCCCGCAGGCGCGGCATGGGCGAGGCGGCGATCGCCGCTGCGAAAGCGATCGGCTACCTCGGCGCCGGCACGGTCGAGTTCATCGCCGAGCCGGACGGCCGCTTCTACTTCATGGAAATGAACACGCGGCTGCAGGTCGAACACCCCGTGACCGAAATGATCAGCGGCGTGGACCTGGTGGAGTGGCAGTTGCGCGTCGCCGCAGGCGAGCCGCTGCCGCTCGCGCAGGAGCAGCTCTCGATCTGCGGGCACTCGATCGAGGCGCGCATCTACGCCGAAGACCCGGCGCGCGGTTTCCTGCCCGCGGCGGGACGCATCGCGCACCTGCGCTTTCCCGAGCCCTCGCGCCACGTGCGCATCGATACCGGCGTGCGCGAGGGCGACGAGATCGGCGTGCACTACGATCCGATGATCGCCAAGCTGATCGTATGGGACGCCGACCGTCCGGCTGCGCTGAATCGGCTGCGCGCCGCGCTGGCCGAGCTGGAGATCGTCGGCCTTGCGACCAATGCGCCGTTTCTTCAGACCCTGACGGCGCATCGCGCGTATGCGCAGGCCCACCGCGAGCCCGGCCTGCTCGAAACCGGGCTGATCGAACGCCACCGCGCCGAGCTTTTCACCGAACCCGGGCCAGCCACCGATGAAACGCTGGCGCTCGCGGTGCTCGCCGAGCTGCTGCGATTCGATCGCGAGGCGCGCCTGCAGGCCGCGCGTTCCTCCGATCCCCATTCGCCCTGGCATCGCCGGGACGGCTGGCGCCTGAACGAGGACAATCACCACCGTTTCGCGTTCATCGACCGCGGGCGGCGGGTCGAAGTCCTCGCGCATTACCGTCCGGGGGGCTACCTGCTCGAGCTGCCCGGCGGGGCGAGCTTCGCGAGCGGCGAAGAGCGCGGTGAAAAGCGCATCGCCGCCAACCTCGGCGGCCGGCAAATCCACGCCACCGTGGTGCGCGACGGCCACGCGCTGGTAGTGTTTGCAGGCGGTTCCATGCGCCGCATCGAGCGCGAAAAACCACCGGCGCTGGAAGAGGAAGATCCTGCCGGCCGTCTCGTGTCGCCGCTGCCGGGCAGCGTCGTCAAGGTGCTGGTCGAGCAAGGGGCGCGCGTGGCCAAGGGTCAGGCGCTGATGATCATCGAGGCGATGAAGATGGAACACACCATCCTCGCGCCGCACGCGGGGCGGGTGGCGCAGATATACTTCGCTTCCGGCGACCGCGTCGAAGAGGGCGCGCAACTGCTGGCACTGGAAAGCGAATGAACTACCCGAAACGCGTGAAGATGGTCGAGGTCGGCCCGCGCGACGGACTGCAGAACGAGGCCGCGAGCGTCGCGCTCGAAGTGAAGGTCGGGCTGATCGATCGCCTCTCGGAGGCCGGGCTGCCGGTGATCGAGGCCGGCAGTTTCGTCTCGCCCGGATGGGTGCCGCAGATGGCGAACACCGCTGAAGTGCTGGCCCGTATCCACCGCAGGCCCGGCGTGTCCTACCCGGTGCTGGTGCCGAATATGAAGGGCCTGGAGGCGGCGATGGCGGCCGGCTGCGAGGAGATCGCGATCTTCGCCGCGGCGACCGAGACCTTCTCGAAGAAAAACATCAACTGCTCGATCGCCGAGTCGCTCGCGCGCTTCGCGCCGGTAGCGAAGACCGCGCGCGACCGCGGCATGCGCGTGCGAGGCTATCTCTCGGTCGTTCTCGGCTGTCCGTACGAAGGCGAGGTCAGACCCGAGCAGGTCGTCGAGGTGGCCAAACGCCTGTGGGACATGGGCTGCTACGAGATCTCGCTCGGCGACACCATCGGCACCGGCACGCCGGCCAAGACGCAACGGCTGTTCGAAGCCGTCGGCAAGCAGATTCCGATCAAGAAGCTCGCCGGGCATTTTCACGACACCTACGGTCAGGCGCTGGCCAACATCCTGGCGGCGCTCGAGCTGGGTATCGCGACGTTCGACAGCTCGGTGGCGGGCCTGGGCGGCTGTCCGTACGCCCAGGGCGCGACCGGCAACGTCGCGAGCGAGGACGTGCTCTACATGCTTCAGGGCATGGGCATCGAGACCGGCGTGGACATGGGCAAGCTGCTCGAGGCCGCGGAATTCATCTGCGCGGCGCTGAACCGTCCCACCGTTTCGCGCGCCGGACGCGCGCTCGCCGCCAGACGCAGGAAGGCTGCGTGAACTCGCCGCTGGAACAAGTGCCGTCCCCCTGCGTCAACGTCTGCCAGATGGACTCCGAGACCGGCTACTGCCGCGGCTGTCTGCGGACCATCCAGGAGATCGCCGGCTGGCTCGATTTCACCAACGAGGAGAAGATCGCCGTGCTGCAACGGCTGGAAGAACGAAGGAAGTCGGCGGCATGAGCGCGCTGTCTTCGCCGGTTGCGCGCAGGCTGCTGCACAGCCGCCGCGTCGCATGCTTCGGCTATGCGCGCGACGACGGTCTGTGGGACATCGAGGGACACCTCGTGGACACCAAGACCTACGATCTCCACGACCTGGACCGCGGCCCCACGCCCGCGGGGCAGCCGCTGCACGAGATGTGGCTGCGGCTCACAGTGGACATCGATCTGAACATCGTCGCGGTTGAGGCGAAGACCGTCTGGGGGCCTTACGCCATCTGCGGCGAGATCACGCCGAACTTCCAGCGCCTCAAGGGCCTCGCGATCAGGCCCGGCTTCAGCCAGAAGAGCCGCGAGCTGCTGGGCGGAGTCGAGGGCTGCACGCATCTGGTCGAGCTGCTCGGCCCGATTGCGACGACCGCGTTCCAGACCGTCTATTCGGAGAAGGTCAAGCGCGATCGCACGGTGGGCGGGAAGAAGCGGCCGGCGCTCATCGATTCCTGTCACGCCTGGGCTTCGGACGGCCCGGTGGTCGAAAGACGCTTTCCGGAGTTTTTCACCGGCAAGAAGAAAGCCGGCTAGCCGCATGCGCGCGAAACCGCTGTCCGGAGTGCGCGTGCTCGATCTGACGCGGCTGCTGCCCGGTCCGGTGTGCACTCTGCATCTCGCCGATCTCGGCGCCGACGTGATCAAGGTCGAGGACACCGGTGCGGGCGACTACGCGCGTTCGCTCGGCGTATCGAAGGGTATCGCCCCGGTATTTCTGGCCATCAATCGCAACAAGCGCAGCCTGCGGCTCGATCTGAAGCAGCGCGCCGGGGTGGAGGTGTTCCTGCGGCTCGCGCGCCAGGCGCAGATCGTGGTCGAAAGTTTCCGCCCGGGTGTGGTGGACCGGCTCGGTGTCGGTTACGAGGCGTGCAGCCGCGTGAACCCGAAGATCGTGTACTGCTCGATCTCGGGTTACGGGCAGAGCGGGCCTTACAGGGATCTCGCCGGCCACGACGTCAACTACTGCGGCTACGCGGGACTGAGCGACCAGATCGGCACGGCCAGCGGCGAGCCGGCGCTTCCCAACCTGCAGATCGCGGACATCCTCGGCGGCGCGCTCGTCCCTGCAATGGCGATTCTCGCCGCGCTGTTCGATGCCGCTCGCACCGGTCAGGGAAGATACGTGGACGTGGCAATGACCGAGGGCGTGCTTGCACACAATCTCCACGCGCTCGCGGCAGTCGCCCTGGAAGGGCGCGCCCGGCCGATGGGCCAGGACTTTCTCTCGGGCCGGGAACCCTGCTACGCGCTCTACCGCTGCGCCGACGGGCGCTACATGGCCGTTGGAGCGCTGGAGAAGAAATTCTGGGACGGCGTGTGCGACGTGCTCGAGCGCCCGGACCTGAAGCCGCATCACTGGAGCCTGGGCGGCGGCGACCGCGAAAACACGAAGCGCGCGCTGCGCGAGATCTTCGCCAGCCGGCCGCAGTCGTACTGGATCGAGAAGTTCAAGGATGCCGACTGCTGCGTCTCACCGGTGCTGCGGCTGGAACAGAGCCTGAACGATCCGCAGATCCTCGCTCGGCAGATTGTCGTCCGCACGCCGCACCCGCACGCCGGCGAAGTACTGCAATTCGCCCCGCCATTCAAGATGAGCGAATACACCTTCGAGGTTTCGCGCCCTGCGCCTGAAGCGGGAGAACATGGCGAGGAGATACTGCGGGAAGTCGGCTATGGCGACGCGGAGATCGCGCGCTTGCGCAGTGCCGGGATGATCTGACTGCGATGGCTGGTGAAATTCGCGTCTGACCCTGAGCTGCGCACCGATCGGGTGTGCGAGCGGGCGCCCGCGCGCTGAACAGGTTCCATGACGCCGGATTCCGACAACCGGAAGTTCAGTCCCGGCGATAGCCGTAGAACCACCGGCTGCCGGTGGCGCCGGTGCGCACGGTATGCGAAGCGCCCGCCGGAATCAGGAGCTCCTCGCCGGGCGCGGGCCTGAAGACCCTGCCTTCGATTTCGAATTCGACGTCGCCTTCGATCGGCATCACCAGCTCGTCAATATCGTGAACGAAATCGGCCCACACCTGCCCGGGCGGGTCGATCCAGACGTCGCACGAAAACCCGCGTGCTGCCCAGTCGCGCGCTACCGCTTCTCGTTCAATGGTCTTTGTCGCCGTCACGAGAAAGACGCAGGAAAAGGCGATGAATGCAGCAAACCATCGGCCGTGCCGTCACGCGCGGCTCTGCCAGATGATCGGATCACGGCGGGCATGAAAGAGGATCTTTCCCGTCTTCCCCTGCGTCGGCCGCGTCCTTTGCGTTGAGACCTTAGTCTTCGTCAGGCTCGAGCCAGTAGGAGACGGTGACCGGATGCGCGGCGAGCCAGAGCCGTGCCGCGTCGCGCGGCGCCATGTTCTTCACGTTGACCATGTAGTCCAGTTCGGTCACCCACTTTACCGACAACTCCATGCGGCGCAGCACGTCCATCGTCGGCTTGTCGAGCTTCTGCGAGATGTCCTTGTGCGCGAGGAGATACGCAGCGTCGGTGCGGCCCAGCAGCTCCTTCGGTTCTTCGAGGATGCGCAGCCTCGCCACCTGGTTGAGGAACTGTGGCTGCCACAGCGGCGTGACGAACCACTCGCCGGCCGAAAGATTGGCGTTGAACCACGCGATCCAGTCGGCGGGTTTGCCCGGCACGA
>DATMAN010000090.1 GCA_035560005.1 Burkholderiales bacterium
GAACACGAGCACTGCTGCGATCAGCAAGCAGATGACCGCGATCGTGAGCTTCTGCTTGCCGTCCAGCGCGGCGCTCCCGGCATGCGGTTCGACTACCGGCGCGGTGGCGCCCGAAGCCAGTAGGTGCGCGCCCCCGAAAAGCAGGTAACCCGCTATGCCGACGAACGACTGGGCAACCAGCGAATTGAAATAGTTGCGCCAGGCGACGTCTTCCAGTCCGATCTTCGCCATCAGATCGTTGGCGATGATCCCGGTGGGAGCGAATGGGGACAGCGCTCCCGCGTTGGCGCCGGTGCAGACCATGATCGCCATCAGGAACGCAGGCACCGCGGCTCGGCCCGCGGCCGCCATTGCGATGGGCGCGAGCAACGCCACGGCGGCGATGTTGCCAGGGCCGACGGATGCGAACACCAGCGCCAGCCCGAAGAAGATGAGCGGAATCATTCCCGTCCGGCCGCGCGCAAGCCGGGTTGCCACGGCAGCCACGCGCTCCAGTGTCCCGTTCTCCCGGGCCTGCGAAAACAGGAAGGTGACGCCCAGGAGCGTGACAAACAGGCTCGAGGGAAATCCCGCGATCACCGCGCCTGGCCTCATGTCGCCGAGGCCAGTGCCGACCAGAAAGGCCAGCGCAATCGAGATCAGGCCGATGTTGACTGCCGTGAAACTGCCGATCAGGATCGCCGCGAGCAGCGCAGTCAGGGAAACGAACGCGAGGTCCATGTTTGTGTTCTTCCGGCGGGCGCCGGCTCTCCTCCACTTCGATGTTACCAGCCTCGTCGAAAACCCAGAATGAAGCGCTCACCGCCAGAGGACGCAGAGGAAAGACGAAGACCAAATAGGAGGAGCGGACCTTAGGAATCTGGTCTTCGTCTTTCGTCAGTGCGGGTGGCCTTATCCCTGGCGTGCAGGGCAGGAGAACATTTCCTGGACTCGCCCTGCTCTTCCCTCCGTCTCCTTGGTGGTTCATCTCTCCCGGATTACTGTTCCTCCGCGTCCTCCGCGGTGAGAGTCTGTCTTGAGCCTTGCGTAGGAGAAGAAGGCAAGCTGCTAGACTTGGGAAAAGAGTGTGGAGGAGATCGGCATGAGCGCCCGCACAGTCCCGCCGTTTCGCGCCGACCATGTCGGCAGTTTCCTGCGCCCGCCGCAACTGTTGGAAGCGCGCGAGCGGTTCCAGAGAGGCGAAATCCCGCGTGCCGAGCTGCGCCAGGCGGAAGACGCAGCGATCCGCGACATCGTCCGTTTCCAGGAGGACCTCGGATTGCAGGGCATTACGGACGGCGAATTCCGCCGCACCTACTTTCACATCGATTTCCTCGAGCAGCTCGAAGGTGTCGAAACCCGGGGCGGTATCTCGGTGAGCTTCCGCAGCGCTGCGGGCCAGGTCGATTTCTCACCGCCGATCATGCACGTGACCAGGAAACTCAGGCACATGCGCCCGATCCAGGTCGCCGATTTCGAGTTTCTCAAGTCGGTGACCCGGCGGCTGCCGAAAGTCACCATCCCCTCGCCGACCATGCTGCATTTCCGCGGCGGCCGCCAGGCGATCAGCAAGGAGGCCTACCCCGAGCTGGAGCCGGCGTTCTACGACGACGTCGCCGCCTGCTATCGCGCAGAGCTCAAGGCACTGGCTGACGGGGGTTGCCGCTATGTCCAGCTTGACGACACCAATCTCGCCTATCTGTGCGATGCAAAGATGCGCGAGGGTGCGCGTCAGCGCGGTGACGATCCGGACGCACTACCACGCCGCTACGCCCGGCTGATCAATTCCGCCATTGCCGGGCGGCCTCCGGAGATGACGATCTGCGTCCATCTGTGCCGAGGCAATTTTCGCAGCGCCTGGGCGGCGGAAGGCGGCTACGAGCCGGTTGCCGAGGTCCTGTTCAACGAACTGGCGGTAGACGGCTACTTTCTGGAATACGACGACGCGCGCTCCGGCGACTTCTCGCCGCTGCGATTCGTGCCCAAAGGCAAGATCGTCGTGCTCGGCCTGGTCAGCACCAAGGTCGGCGAACTGGAGTCGAAGGACGAGCTCAAGCGCCGCATCGACGAGGCGTCACGCTACGTCGAGCTGGAACAGCTCTGCCTGTCGCCGCAATGCGGGTTTTCCAGCACCGTGCACGGCAATCAGATCGCCCGCGATAGCCAGGCCGCCAAGCTTCGACTCGTGATCGACACCGCGCGTGAAGTCTGGGGCTAGAACCGGGCTCGAACCGCCGAGACGCCGATTGAAATCGAAGAGCGAAACACGAAGACACGAAGAAACAGGAGAGAAAGACGGCGCACCTCGAGGATGCAACCACGCGCATCCCTGTGGCACACCGACCCTTGGGAGCGGTTCGGTGTCGAGCATTGCTCGACAACCTTCGATCGTGTGGTTCGCGTTGAAATTCGGTTCTTGCCGTTATCGTGTCTTCGTGTTCCGCTCTTCGGTCGGGGTTACCTCGAGTGTTTGGCGAGAAGGCGCCTGGCGTTCTCGAGCAGCGCGCGGCCGTCGGCGCCCTTCGACGAGACTTCCCGGATCCAGGCATCGATGAGCGGCCGAGATGCCGCCTGCCACTGCGCAATCGTTTCGTTCGGAATGACGTTGATGGTGTCCGCCGGGAGGCGGCTGCGGTTGGCGACCTCGGCGTCGGCGAACACCCGGCCGATCCGCGCCGACAGCTCGATCCCACTGTTGGCGTCGATCACTTTCTTCAGCTCGGGCGGCAGCGCTTCGTACTTCTCCCTGTTCATCGCGAGAATGAACACCGAAGTGTAGATCTTCGGCTGCGACGGGGCCGGTTCGCTGTGGAAGCGCGTCAACTCGTCGGCCTTGATTGCCGGCAGAACTTCGTAGGGCAACAAGGCGCCGTCGATGACGCCCTTGGATAACGCCTCGGCGACCTGCGGGACCGGCATACCGACGGGAGTCGCGCCCAGCGCTGCGATCAGCTTGTTGGTCTGACGCGTGGGCGCGCGGATCTTCTGCCCGCGCAGGTCGGTATGGCGCACGACCGGTTTCTTGACCATGTGCAATACCCCGCCGTCGTGCACATGGAACGCCAGGGGCCGCACGTCGGAGAATTCTTCGGCGGCGTATTGGCGCACAAAGTCCCATACCGCCTTGCTGGCGCTCTGCGCATCCCGGATCATGAATGGCAGCTCAAACACCTCGGATCGCGGAAAGCGCCCGGCCGCGTAGCCGGGGATCGTCCAGATCACGTCGACCACCCCGTCCTTGACCTGCTCGTAGAGCTGCGGTACCGCCCCGCCCAGCTGCATCGACGGATAGATCCGGCACTGAAGGCGCTGTTTCGACTCGCTGGCAAGCTTCTCGCACCAGGGCACAAGCACCTTCTGGTGCGCGGTCGACGAGGTGGGCAGCGGATGGTGCACTTTCAGGACGACCTCCTGCGCGCCGGCCGCTGCCGGCAACGCCATCGCAAGCACTGCAACGAGCGTTCGAGCCATGGCCATTTTCATCTTTCCTCCCGTCGAGCTTGTGCCGCTCCCGCCTCGGTGTTGTTCGCGCCAATGGTAGACTCTGCGGCCCGCATCGGCCACCGCTCGCAGCGAGACAGCAGTCACATGGACAAGATCATCGACTACTACTTTTCCCCGATGTCTCCCTGGACCTACCTCGGTCACGAACGCTTCATCGGGATCGCGAAGAAGCACGGTGCGCGGATCGAGGTCAAGCCAGTGGACTATGGGAAGATCTTTCCCGTCTCCGGCGGCCTGCCGCTCGCCAAGCGGGCGCCGCAGCGGCAGAAGTACCGTCTGGTCGAGTTGCAGCGCTGGCGCAGGCATCTGGGCGTGCCGCTGGTACTCCAGCCGAAGTACTTTCCCTACGACACCGGGCTCGCCTCGCGGATGATCATCGCGGCACGCGCGCTCGGCCAGGACTCTGCGCTGAAGCTCGCAGGCGAGGTCCTCAAGGGATGTTGGACGCAGCAGCGCAACATGGCCGACGAGCCGGAACTGAAGGCGGCAGCGGAATCGATCGGCCTCGATGGCGACGCCTTGCTCGCCAAAGCAAAGGGCCCCGAAACCCAGTCTGAATACGACCGCCTGACCGAGGAAGCAATCGGCCGCGATGTCTTCGGCGCGCCGACTTATGTCTTCCACGGCGAGCTGTTCTGGGGGCAGGATCGGCTCGACTTCCTGGATCGGGCACTCGGAGAAGACCTCCGGGAAGGCTTGTGAGGGAGCAGAAAGGCGGACTGCCAATGGATTCCCGCTTTCGCGGGAATGACGATATCGTTCGATCCAAGCAGCTTTCAACAAGCTGCTGGTCCGCTTCACCGCACTCCGCCTCGGCTTCCTGCCCTGCAGCCGTTGTGCCACCCTGCTTTATTCTTCTTTGTCCTGAGCACAGAACTCCTCATTCTTTCCCTTTCGATCTGGATTTGCGCATAGTTTGCCTGCCGACCGGAGCCATGCAAAGCCGGTCGGACTCGGTCCGGAAGCGTGCTTCCGGACCCGCGGCTTTTGATCGGGCAGCTTGCGGCCGCGTGAGGACATTCCACCGCTAAAGCGCCGCGGAGCATCTCCGCGGGCCCATAACCTGGAGGAGATCTCCGCATGTCCCGTTTTACCGAACTGTTCAAGCAGACCCAGTCCGCGCTGAAGGCCGACCCGTCGCAGGCCGTTGCGAAGTTCAGCGTCTCCAGCCGCGGCAAGGACGGCCTGCACCGTCATGTCCAGATCCGTGACTTCGGCGTGGAAGTCGATGAGCCGCCAGTCCTCGGTGGAACGGACAGGGCGCCCAACCCGGTCGAGTACGCGCTCGCCGCGCTGGCGAGTTGCCAGGAAATCACCTATCGGCTGCACGCCGACGCACTGGGCATCCCGCTCAACGATGTGTCGGTGACCCTCGAGGGTGAGATCGATCTGCGTGGTTTCTTCGCCGCCGCGGACGATGTGCGGCCGGGCTTTCTTCGCATCGAAGGCAAGGTGGCATTCGACAGCCCGGCGACCCCGGAGCAGTTGCAGCATCTGAAGCGGGTCGTGGATTCCCACTGCCCGGTGCTCGACCTGCTGCGCAACAACACACCGGTACAGATTTCGATCGCCGAACCGGGCCTGAGGCGGGCAGCCTGAGCGCTTGTCCGACCTGACCCGTCCCGCCTCTTCACCTCCCTGGAGGCGGGCGGGTCAATCGTCGGTATTGTGCAGTCTCGCCTTGAATCCCGCCGCATCGAGCGCGGCGAGGATCTGCTGCACGTGCTCCATGTCGCGGGTCTCGAGCACAAAATCCACCTCCGCGCTCTGCACCGGTAGCCGAGTGAAGGCCCGCTGATGGTGGACCTCCTCGATATTGGCGTTGCTCTCCGCGAGCACCCGCGTCACCGCAGCGAGCGATCCCGGCAGATCGCGCAGCTGCACCTGTAGGCGGGTCAGCCGTCCGGAGCGCACCATGCCGCGCTCGATGATGTCGGCAAGCACCAGCGGGTCGATGTTGCCACCGCTCAGAACCAGCCCGACTTTGCGGCCGGCAAAGCGCTCGCGGTATCTCATGAGCGTGGCGAGCCCCACGCTTCCGGCGCCTTCGACCACGGTCTTCTCTATTTCCAGCAGCAACACGATGGCCTCTTCGATGTCGCCCTCGTCGACCAGCAGCAGGTCGTCGACCGCGCGGCGCACGATCTCCAGCGTGAGCCGGCCTGGCTCCTTGACCGCGATCCCCTCGGCGATCGTGCTTGTGCCGAATTCCGGCTGCTGCCCTTTCAGTGCGCAATACATCGAGGGAAAGCGCACCGTCTCGGCTCCGATGATCTCGATATCGGGCCGGATTGCCTTCGCTGCGATCGCCACGCCCGAAATCAGTCCCCCGCCACCGACCGGCACGACCATCACTTCCAGCCCCGGATGCGCTGCGAGCATCTCCAGCGCAATCGTTCCCTGCCCCGCGATCACCTTCCCGTCATCGTAGGGATGAACCAGCGTGAGGTTCCGTTCCTGCATCACGCGCAGGGCATGGGCCTTGGCTTCGTCGAAATTGTCCCCCTGCAACAGAACCTGCGCGCCGAAGTGGCGCGTGTGTTGCACCTTGACATGCGGGGTAAAGCGCGGCATCACGATCACAGCCGGAATCCCGAGCTGCCGGGCGTGATACGCCACGCCCTGCGCGTGGTTGCCGGCGGACACCGCGATCACACCCCTGGCGCGGCTCCCGGCGTCGAGCGAGAGCAGCTTGTTCAGTGCGCCGCGCTCCTTGAACGACGCGGTGAACTGGTGGTTCTCGAACTTGAGGTAAACCTGCGCGCCGGTGATTTCGGAAAGCGTGCGCGAGTGCAGGCAGGGCGTCTCCACGATCCTGCCGGCGATCGCCGCGGCGGCCGCGCGCACGTCTTCGAAGATGACAGTCATTGCCGCAAAACTCCCCAGACCCTGCACTGTAGCACTACAAGGATCAAGCCTTTTACCGCGCGGACGGCAAGCGAGACACGAACAGGAAAGATCCGAGGGGGAGCGGCAGCATCAACAACGCGATCTGCTCTGTCTGTCCGGTTTGCTGCGCATGCGCGCGGCTGAGTGCCTGCAGAGCGGCAAGGCAACAAAAAAGCCCGCGCGAGGCGGGCTTTTCTGCGGAAATTCCGGCGTCAGGCGATCTCGATGTTCGAGGCCTGCTTTCCTTTCGGTCCCGTGGTAATGTCGAAACGCACGCGCTGACCCTCCTTGAGGGTCTTGAATCCGTTGGCCTTGATGGCGGAGAAATGCGCGAACACGTCCTCGCCGCCGTCGTCCGGGCGGATGAAGCCGTATCCCTTCGTCTCGTTGAACCACTTGACGCTACCGGTTGCCATAACTGACTCCTCAATGCCTTTACAGAAGAAAGAACCAGGCCTGCGGGCCTGAGCGATGATTTGGACGACAGAGACTGCGTATGGCAGAACCGATACCCGAGGCCCACTGCGTACAAAGCACGGGCGAATGATACTCGATTTCGTGGCCCCGCAAGGCCCGGTCCCGCCCACTGCCGTGATGCCGGTAGAATCCGGGCATGGACGAGCCGCTCTCCCTGCGACTGCTCCACCGTGTGGTGCGCGTGGAAACCGCCGAAGTGGCCGCGATGCTCTGGTCGTTCGGCTACTTCTTTTGCCTGCTGTGCAGCTACTACATCCTGCGGCCGGTACGCGACGAAATGGGAATCCAGGGCGGTCCCGAGAATCTGCAATGGGTATTCACCGGCACCTTCCTGACGATGCTGGCCGCCGTGCCGCTGTTCGGCTGGCTGTCCGCCCGCTGCCCCCGCCGCGTGCTGCTACCCGTCGTGTACCTGTTCTTCACCGCGAACCTTCTTGCCTTCTTCGTTCTGCTCGAAACCGGCGCCGCTCCGCGGCTCACCGCGCAGGCTTTCTTCGTCTGGGTGAGCGTGTTCAATCTGTTCGTGGTGTCGGTGTTCTGGAGCTTCATGGCGGATCTGTTCCGCAACGAACAGGCACGGCGCCTGTACGGTTTCATTTCGGCCGGAGGGAGCACAGGCGCGCTGGTCGGACCGGTGCTCGTGACCACGGTGGCGCCGGACTTCGGACCCACGGCCCTGCTGCCGGTGTCCGCCTGCTTTCTGCTCGGCGCACTGATCTGCATTCGACGGCTCGGCGCTTGGGCGCGCGGCGGTGTCAACGAGAAGCGCGAATCGGCGGCGGGCAGCGCGCTGGGCGGGGGTGTCCTGGCCGGCATCGGCCTGCTGTTGCGCTCGGAATATCTGCTGGGCATCGCTCTGTACGTGGTGCTGTTCACCGTCCTCTCGACCTTTCTGTATTTCCAGCAGGCCTACATCGTGTCCGGCACGATTTCCGATCCAGGCAGCCGCACCGCGCTCTTCGCGACACTGGATCTCGTGGTCAACGTGCTCACCCTCCTGTGCCAGATATTCGTCGTCGGCCGCCTGGTCGGGCGGTTCGGCGTCACTGTGGCGCTCGTTCTGCTCCCCGTCGCGGCGATCGTCGGCTTTTTCTTCCTGGGTCTGTTCCCCACGCTTGCAGTCCTGATTGTCTTCGGCGTCGTCCGCAGGGCCGGCGAATACGCGATTACCAAGCCGGCGCGCGAGATCCTGTTCACGGTGGTCAGCCGCGAGGAAAAGTACAAGGCGAAGAACGTCATCGACACCGTCGTGTATCGCGCCGGAGACGCGGTGAGCGGGTGGCTGTTCGAGGGCCTGCGCATTCTCGGGATCAGTTTTGCCGGTGTGTCTTTCGTGGCCGTGCCCATCGCGGCTCTGTGGGCCACCACCGGATATCTGCTCGGCCGTCGGCAGGAGCAATTGCGAGCAGCGTTGATGGCCAAGCGCCGCATCCCTGTCTATGAACCGTCGAGTCCTGCTGAAAGCCCTCTGGGCGCTGCCCTGGACGGTGCCGCTCAGCCGCATCCGCGCTGAGACCCCGACCGCTCGCGCGATGCTCAGGCGTGCAATCCCGCGCAGTGGCGAATCGCTCCCGGTGGTGGGCCTGGGAACCTACCAGACGTTCGACGTTGGCGATGATCGCGCCGCACGCGAACCGCTCAGGGAAGTCTTGCGCGCACTGGTCGAACACGGCGGCAGCGTCATCGACAGTTCGCCGATGTACGGTTCTTCGGAAGCCGTGGTGGGAGAGCTTTGCGCCGAACTCGAATTGCGCCCCAGGCTGTTCCTCGCCACCAAGGTCTGGACTTCTGGACGCGATGCGGGCGTCCGGCAGATGGAGCAATCTCTGCGCAGGATGCGCGCCGAAAGCCTCGACCTCATGCAGATTCACAACCTGGTCGACTGGAGAACGCACGCGCGCACCCTCCGCGAATGGAAGCAGGCCGGCAGGATCCGCTACGCCGGCGTCACGCACTATCACTCCGGCGCCTACGACGAGCTCGAGCGAGTGATGAAGACCCGGCAGTTCGACTTCGTGCAGCTCAACTACTCGATCGCGGAACGCGAGGCCGAAGAAACGCTTCTGCCGCTGGCGCAGGAGCTGGGCATGGCAGTCATCGCCAACCGCCCGTTCGCACAGGCCAGTCTGTTCTCGCGCGTGCAGGGCAGGCCATTGCCGTCATGGGCGGCGGAGTTCGACTGCGGCTCTTGGGCGCAGTTCTTCCTGAAGTACATCCTGGCCCACCCGGCGGTGACCTGTGTCATCCCGGCGACCAGCAAGCCGAAACACATGCTGGACAACCTGATGGCCGGCTATGGCAAGTTGCCGGACGAGAAAGCCCGGCGACGGATGACACAGTTCCTGAGCGGCCTATAGAAGGCCGCGCTGCGCAAGGTTCAGCATCAGATCCGCGATGCCGAATGTCCAGGGCGCGATGCGGTCGCAATAGTTCACGCGGTTGACGAGCGTACCCAAGCGCTCGGCACGGATCGTGACCACGTCGCCCAGGCGATGGGTGAAGCCTTTGCCGGGTTCGTGGCGATCCTGGATCGGTGCGAACTGAGTGCCCAGAAACAACATCAGTCCGTCGGGATACTGATGCATCCGATTGATCGCTTGCGCAACCAGCTCCAGCGGATCCCGGCTGATCCGCTTCAAGTCGCTCGTGCCCTGCAAGCGGTATCCGTCCGTACCACTGACTTCGATCTCGATGCGCGTGGCGCGCAGATCGTCCATCGCGTACTTGCTGTCGAAGAGCCGGATGAACGGGCCGATCGCGCAACTGGCGTTATTGTCCTTGGCCTTTCCGAGCAGTAGCGCGCTGCGTCCCTCGAAGTCGCGCAGATTCACATCGTTACCGAGCGTGGCACCCACGACCCTGCCCGCCCGATTCACCGCCAGGACCGCTTCGGGTTCAGGATTGTTCCAGGACGAATCCGGCCGGATACCGATCTCGGCGCCGACCCCCACCGCCGACATCGGCTGCGCCTTGTTGAAGACTTCGGCATCGGGGCCGATGCCCACTTCCAGGTACTGCGACCATAACCCGCGCCGGATGAGCGACGCCTTGAGCTTTGCCGCCTCCGGCGAGCCGGGCTTCACGCTGCGGATGCTCGCGCCGATTTCTTCGCCGATCGCGCGGCGAACCTCCTCGGCTTTCGCCGGGTCGCCCTTGGCATGCTCCTCGATCACCCGCTCGAGCATGCTGGACACGAAGGTGACGCCGCAGGCGCGCAGCGCCTGCAGATCGCACGGCGTGAGGAAGTAAGGCTTGGAGGGATCGCGCCGCTCGGCGTGGGAGTTGTCCAGCAGCGCTTCGACGCTTCCGATGCGCCGGGCTCGTCGGCCTTTCAGGGCGTCCTGAACCAGCGCGAGCGGATCGACGGCGTTGAGCAACTGGCTCGACGTGGCCACGACGCGCCCAAGGTCGTACACCGCTGCGTCGCGGATCGCCACGGGGCTGGGACCCGGCACGCGACCGGGCACCCATGCCCGGCCGATCAGCGTGGCGATCTCCGCGTCCTTCGGAAGTATGTTCTGCGCAGTCAGATGCATCGTGGCCCTTATTCGCTCTTGTACATCATGAACAGCATCTCGGGCGTGCACTCCGGGGCGCAGATCGCACCCCAGCCACTGTTCGCGTCAGTCATCGGGAAATACACCTCGAAGCGATGTCCCAGCTCATTGGCTGCCTCCAGGCGCAGCACGCGCTTCGGCGGCGCATCGGGCCGGTAATTGGGCAGCAACGCGACCAGTGCGTCGTTTCGCCTCAGCGCCGCATCGCCGCTCAACTCTTCGACGGACAGCGAGGTGAAGTAGCGCGCTCCCGGTTCGGCGCGCGACGCCATCGGACTGTAGGCGGCGATCAGGGGCTGGTCGAAGTAGCTCGCCGGGTAGCGCCACACCCAGCCTTCGCGCGCCACGATGATCTGGCCGATGGGCAGGCACGACAACTGCGCGAACGGCTCGATCGCCAGGGGCAGCCGGGTGACCGCATCGGCGGGTGGATGCTCGCAATCGAAGGGCCAAGCAGCCGCGGGAACTTCGCCTTCCCGATGGGCCAGAGCAGCCGTAAGGAAGCAGACTGCCGCGAAGCATGCAGCCGCTGGTAGTGAAGCGCGTCGCATCGATCTCCTCCGTGGTCTGGCGGGGAGAGTATAGCGACCGGACGCCGCGCCGGAAAAAGGGGCCCGGGCGAGCGCGCGAGACCGTGGCTGAAGCGGGGAGCGGGACGCAGGCCCCGCACCCCCGAGTCCCGGCTCGCCGGCCGGGCTTCGCCTTTACCGAGGAATGACGACGGAGTCGATGACGTGGATGACGCCGTTGCTGGCAAACACATCTGCCTTGATGACTTTGGCGTTGTCCACCTTTACGCCGTCCGTCGTGCTCACGGACAGCGACTGCCCTTGCAGGGTCTTGACCTTGCCCGGCCTGACGTCAGAAGACATCACTTTTCCCGGCACCACGTGATAGGTCAGGACCTGGGTCAGCTTGTCCTTGTCTTGCAGCAGCGCCTCCAGCGTTCCGGGCGGCAGCTTGGCAAAGGCCTCGTCGGTGGGCGCGAAGACGGTGAAAGGGCCGCCGCCCTTGAGCGTATCGACCAGCCCGGCTGCCTGCACGGCGGTCACCAGCGTCTTGAAGGAGCCGGCGGCCACGGCGGTGTCGACCAGATCGGCCGAAGGGGGCTGGGTTCTGGTGTCGGCCGTCGCGCAAGCCGACGTCACGACAACGGCGGCGCTGAGCAGCAACGCCCGAAGTATCGCAGAGATTTTCATGTTTCCCTCGTTAAAATGGTTTGTCGATGACTGCTTTGTCCGAACCCTCCCCGGCAGCCACCTCCGACACGGTGTCCAACCGGCGAGTTCCGCACGCCGCGCGCACGGCCAGGTCGTTGTCCACGCAGTCCCTTCCCGCGAATCGCTAGTCGATGCTGGACCGCTGCGTGGTCTTTCTGGATGTCGAGACGACCGGCGCGATTCCGGGCCTGGACCGGATCACCGAGATCGGCCTGATCGAAGTGGACGGCGGGCGGGTCGTGGCCGAGTGGAGCTCGCTCGTCAATCCGCTGCGAAGCATTCCACCGGAGATTCAGGAGCTCACCGGCATCACCGATGCCATGGTCGCCGAGGCGCCGGGATTCGACCGGCTCGCGCCCGATCTTTACGCGCGGCTGCAGGGGAAGGTGCTGGTGGCGCACAATGCCCGCTTCGACTATGGATTCCTGCGGCAGGAATTCCGCCGCGCCGGGTATCGCTACACCGCGCCCGTGCTGTGCACCGTGAAGCTCTCGCGCCGTCTCTACCCGCACGAGCGCCGGCACAATCTCGACGCCCTCATCGCGCGACACGGGCTGCCGTGCGAGAAGCGCCATCGGGCGCTCGCGGACGCCCGCGTGTTGTGGGCGTTCACGCAGCGCATCCACGATCGCTTCGGTGCCGACTGCGTGCGCGTCGAGGCCGAACAACTGCTGCGTCCGCCGGCGCTGCCGCCGGCTCTCGAGCCGGACGCACTGGAGGACCTACCGGACGGCGCGGGCGCCTATGTGTTCTACGGGGAAGGCGACGTGCCGCTCTACGCAGGCGGCAGCGCCCACCTGCGCACGCGCGTGCTCGCGCACTTCGGAGGTGAAACGCACCGCGACCGGGAAATCACACGCCACGTGCGGCGCGTTGACTGGATCGAGACCGCGGGAGAGATCGGCGCGGCGATTCAAGAAGCGCAGTTGCTGGAGAAGCTGCAGCCCGCGTACAACCGCAAGCCCTGGCGCAGCGAGACGCTTTGCTTGCGCTGGAACCCGGTGGACGGTCCGGCACGCCCCGCGCTGGTCGAAGTTTCGGCCGCGGACTTCGTCGGCCCCCGGGACCTGTTCGGCCCGTTCAGTTCCAGAACTGCTGCCCACAATGCTTTGCGTACACTGGCCGAGGGCCACGGCCTGTGCCTCATCGCGCTCGGTCTGGATTGCGGCGACGGCCCCTGCTTCAACGTTGCGCGCAAGCGCTGTCGCGGCCTGTGCGTCGGCGCGGAACCCGAGCGGCTGCACACGGCGCGCCTTGCCGCCGCCCTCGCTCCGCTGAGGATCCAGCAGTGGCCGTTCGAGGGTCCCGTCGGCGTGCGCGAAACCGATCCTTTCACCGGCCGACGGCAGATACACGTCTTCGACCGCTGGTGCTGGCTCGGCAGCGCGGACATCCAGACTGAAGTCGCCGAGATTCTGCAAACGCGCTCCGGCGGCGCGTTCGGCATCCACACTTACAGGCTGCTGCGCCGATTGCTTCGGCAACCAGCGAAGGGGGTCGAGGTCATCGACCTGCCGCCAGCCTGAGGCGGCGATCAACACCGGTTGGCAAGCGCGCATCGCCGGCCTTCAGGGTCGAAGGTTTGTGTCCTCACCTTCGCGTCCCCCGCGGCCAGCGGCGGCTTCGCGATTCAATGTGCGCCCAGGAACCGGTCCAGGACGGTGTTGAACTCTTCGCTCTGCTCCAGGTTCGACAGGTGCGAAGCGTTCTTGAGCACCACGAGTTCCGAACCTGGAATCGCGTCATGGATCGCCTCCGACATGGCAGGCGGCGTGCCCACGTCGTGCTCGCCGACGACGACGAGCACCGGACAGCGGACCGCGCCGAGCTTGCCGGTCAGATCGATCCTGGGGATGGCGTAGCAGCAGCCGATATAACCCGCGACCGGGGTGCTGCGGATCATGTCGCCGACCCGCTTCATGACGTCCGGACGCAGCTTGCGGAACGGTTCGGTGAACCAGCGCTCCAGCGTCGGCTGCACCAGCGGCTCCATGCCCTGTTCGCGCGCCGTCTTGATACGACCATCCCACACCGGTTGCGCCTCGGGCGCAATGCGGCTCGCGGTGTCGCACAACACCAGGGTCCTGAACACGCCCGGGTACTTGAGTGCGAAAGTCATTCCGATCATCCCGCCCATCGACAGTCCGACGAAATGCGTCTCGCGAATGCCCAGGGCATCGAGCAAGCCCTTTAAATCGGCTGCGAGCTGGTCCAGGGTGTAGGCGCCCTCCGGCGCGTCGCTGTCACCATGGCCGCGCGTGTCGAAGCGCAGAACCCGATAGCGGTCGCGCAACATCGCCGCCTGTTCGTCCCACATGCGCAGGTTGCAGGCGAGCGAATGACTGAACGTTACCCATGGTCCGTTCGAGCCCTCGATTTCGTAGTTGATCCGGATTCCGTCGATGCTTGCCTTCATGATCGTCCTCCACTGCGATCAAGTATAAGGCGGGTGTAACATTCCCGCTGTTCGGTATGGCGCAAATCAATGTGAAGCGCCAAGGAGAGAACAGTGAGAATCGTCCAGTTCCGCGGCCGCGATGACGCGCGCAAGGTGGGCATCGTCACGGCGGATGGCAGTAGTCTGGAAGTCGTGCGCGGGGCGCGCTATCTGTACGACCTGGCGCAGGAAGCGCTGCGATCCGGCACGCGGCTCGAAGTGCTGATCGCGTCGCGCGCCAGCGGGCAGCGCGAGAGCTACGACGACGCCGTCGCGGAAAAGCGCTTGCTTCCCCCGTTCGACCATCCGGATCCTTACCACCTGCTCGTGACGGGAACGGGGCTCTCGCATCTGGGAAGCGCCGCGGCCCGCGATGCGATGCACGCCAAGATCCAGAAGGAGGAATCCGAACTCACCGATTCGATGAAGATGTTCAAGTGGGGCGTGGAAGGCGGCAAGCCCGCTCCCGGGGAGATCGGCGTACAGCCCGAGTGGTTCTACAAGGGCGACGGCCGCTGCGTGGTGGGGCCCGAGGAGCCGCTGGAACTGCCAGCCTACGCGCTGGACGGCGGAGAGGAAGTCGAGGTGGTCGGCCTTTATCTCATCGGCCCATCGGGCGAAGTGGCGCGGGTCGGATTCGCGCTCGGCAACGAGTACGCGGACCACGTCATGGAACGCCAGAATTACCTGTACCTGGCGCACTCCAAGCTGCGCCAGTGTTCGTACGGGCCGGAGCTTCTGCTGGGCGAGCTGCCGAAAAGCGTTTCGGGCCATGCGCGCGTGCTGCGCGGCAGCCGGGTGTTGTGGGAAGAAGACTGGCTCTCGGGCGAAGACAACATGTGCCACTCGATCGCCAACCTCGAGCACCATCACTTCAAGTATCGCGAATTCCGCAGTCCCGGCGACGTGCACGTGCACTTCTTCGGCGCGGCGACCGGCAGCTTTGCCAAGAAGCTCGAGACGAAAGTGGGAGACGTGTTCGAGATCTCCTCGCCGGTGTTCGGACGCGCGCTGCGCAACCCGATCGGACCGGCCATCGAGCCACGGCGTTACATCGCGGTCCGATCTCTGTGAAGGAGCTGCACGTCGTTTTCGGCACCGGGCCACTGGCGCTCGCCGTGATGCGTGCGCTGCGCAAACGCGGCAAGCGCGTGCGCATGGTCAACCGCACGGGTTGGGCGGGGTTCGAGAAGGACTTGGACACCGAAGTGGGCGGCATCGACGCCGCCGACCCGGCGCAGGCCCGCGAAGTCTGCCAGGGTGCCGCGTGCGTCTATCACTGCATCGGCTTGCCTTATGCCGAGTGGGACCGCCTTCCAGCGATCGCGGCGGGAATCCTCGATGGCGCGGCCAGCGCCGGCGCGCCGCTCATCTATGGCGACAACCTCTACATGTACGGGCCCGTGGCGGGCCTCATGCACGAAGACCTGCCGGCCGCGGCCGGCACGCGCAAAGGCCGCATCCGCGCCCAGGTGGCCGATTGCTTGCTGGAGGCGCACCGCGCCGGGAGGATCAGGGCCGCCATCGGGCGCGCATCCGATTTCTTCGGGCCGCACGCCACGGACAACGCGATGATGGGCAGTCGCGTGTTCGGCGCCGCGCTGGCGCGCAGGACCGCGCGCGTCATCGGCAACCCGGATGCGCTGCACAGCTATACCTATCTTGAAGACTTCGCCGGGGCCCTGGTCGCGATGGGCGAGCGTGTGGAAGCGCTCGGAAGCGTCTGGCACGTGCCGACGGCTCCCGCAGTCACCACGCGGGAATTCGTCCACAAGGTGTACCGCGCGGCAGGAGCGCGTCCGAAGTTGATGGCGGCGGGCCGCCGCCTGCTCTCGGTGGCCGCGCTCCTTGACAGCCAGCTCAAGGAGCTCGGAGAGATGCTCTACCAGTTCGAGCGCGATTTCGTGCTGGATTCGACCCGCTTCGAGAAGACCTTCGGCATTGCACCGACGCCGCTCGATGACTCGATCCGCGCCACCCTCGACTGGTTCCGGGGCAAGGCCGTGCGCGCCCGGCTCTGACAGGGCCGGGCGTTTCCGATACCAGGATAGCCACGAGAAGGCGCGCGGCAATTGTGACAGAGGGAAGCGTGTCTCGTCGCTTCGTGGCGACAGCTTGAAGTCGAAGGTCGGCCGATGCAAGATGAACTTGTCCGGCGCGCTTGCGTCCCAGAGAGGTAAGCACAGTGAAGTGGAGGAGACGACATGCGCAGGCTCAGTGATCTGTTCAAGACGGCCGCACTGGCGGGCGCGCTGCTGTGTGCATGGCCGGCCCTTGCGGACGAGGCCTCCGAGGCTCCGGCCACGGCGGTGCACGTGGAGAGCAGCTTGACCACACAGTTCTCCGAGTTCGCCGGATCCGAGGAAAACGCCGCGGCCCTGGTCGGCGGTCTGCGTCAAGGCAGCGAGATCGTGTTCGACGACGGCACGGTGCTGCCGTCCACCGGCCAGACCATGGGCTATGGCGAGGTCAAGATCAGCCTGGCGCTCGCCGAAGCGATCTTGCGCGAGGCGGGCATCGAAGACCCGACGCCGGAGCAGATTGCGGCGGTGCTCAACGGCGGTACCATCGCCGGGCCGGACGGCCCGATCACTTATGAAGGGATCCTCGCGCAGCGCGCGGCCGGGCAGGGTTGGGGCGAGATCGCGCAGGAGCATGACCTGAAGTTGGGGCAGGCCGTGTCGGCCGTAAGCGGTCGGAAAGGTGCCACGGGTAGCACCGACGCCGCAGCGCAGCAGCGTGTGCAGGCCGCGAAAGCGCAGCGTCCCGAGCGGCTCGCCGATGCGCAGCGCGTGCACAAGATCGAGCGCCCCGTGAAGATCGAACGGCCGGCGCGCATCGAGCGACCAGTGAGAATCGAGCGACCAGTCCGACCGGAGCGTCCGTTCAAGTAGACGCTTTCCTGACGAGCCAAGGGCGACCCACCGGTCGCCCTTTTTCTTTGCTGGCCTGGCAAGCGGCGCCGACGTCGCGGCCGGCGACGCCCCGGCTGCCCAAGTGGCTTGGCCTGCTTCCATGGCTTGAATAATCAAACACCTGGCCTAGAATGCGATCCTTCGGGCCGCGCCGTGGGGCCATTTGCCGCTTCCGGGAAAGAGAAATGGACGAGAAACTCATCTACAACGTCAACGTCATCGCGCAAGACGTTCTAGCGACGCCGGAACACGTCAAGCGGCAACTGCCGATCACCGATCGCGCCGAACTCACCGTCCTGGAGAGCCGGCACATCGTCGAGCGCATTCTCGACCGGAAGGATCATCGCCTGATGGTCGTGGTCGGGCCATGCTCGATCCACGACCCGGTGGCGGCGATGGACTACGCCCGGCGGCTGAAGCAGCTGGCGGACGAAGTCGCCGACACGCTGTTCGTGATCATGCGCGTGTACTTCGAAAAGCCGCGCACCACCACGGGCTGGAAGGGTTTGATCAACGATCCGCACATGAACGACTCGTTCGACGTGGAACACGGGCTGAAGCTCGCGCGCAAACTGCTGATCGACGTGAACGAGCTGGGCCTTCCGGCCGGAACCGAGGCGCTGGATCCGATCACGCCGCAGTACCTCGGCGACCTCGTCACCTGGAGCGCGATCGGCGCCCGTACCACCGAGTCGCAAACCCACCGGGAGATGGCGAGCGGCCTGTCCACTCCGGTCGGATTCAAGAACGGCACCGATGGGGGGCTCACGGTGGCGATCAACGCGCTGCTGTCGGTGTCGCGTCCGCACAGTTTCCTCGGCATCAACCAGAAGGGTCAGGTCGCGGTCATCCGCACTGCAGGCAACCGCTACGGCCACATCGTTCTGCGCGGAGGTTCGAAGGGCCCGAACTACGATTCGGTCACGATTTCCCTGGTGGAGAAAGAGCTGGCGAAGCACAAGCTGCCGGCAAACATCATGGTGGACTGCAGCCACGCCAACTCCAACAAGGACCACAACCTGCAGCCGCTGGTGATGCACGACTGCGCGCACCAGATCATGGAAGGCAATCAGTCGATCATCGGAATGATGCTGGAGAGCAACATCCACGCGGGCAATCAGCCGATCCCGGCGGATCTGTCGCAGCTCCGCTACGGCGTGTCCGTGACCGACGCATGCATCGACTGGGCCACGACCGAAAAGCTGCTCAAGGACGTGCGCCACAAACTCGAGGACGTGCTGCCGAAGCGGATTCCCAAGCTCGCTGAAGTGCGACCGCTCAGGGCTTAGCGGCTGCTGGAACGGGTGACAAGTGGCGAGTGACGGCGGACGAGCGAAGCGTGGCTCGGGCTTCGCGTCGACACCCGCCCCGTCTGCGTATTCGCTTTGTTCACTCTTTGGCTGCTGCCCGTCATGCGTCACCCGTGCCTGGACTTTTCAGCGCGATCGTCACGCGACGGTTGTGCGCGCCCTTGTTCTCGATTTTGACGATCTGGACCGATCCGATCTCGGCCGTGCAGGCCACATGCGTTCCCCCGCAGGCCTGCAGATCGACGCCGCGGATCTCCACCAGGCGCACCCGGCCAAGTCCCCGCGGCGGGGCGACGCTCATGGTCTTCACCAGCTCGGGACGCGCATCCAGTTCCTGGCCGGTGATCCAGCGAGACACGACGCCGTGGCTGCCCGCGATCAAACGGTTGAGTTTTTCCTCGACTTCCTCGCGATCGAGCACAGTATCAGGCAGATCGAAATCGAGCCGGCCCGAGTCGTAGCGCACCGAACCGCCCGTCACAGCGGCGGGAATGACCGCGGACAACAGGTGCAGCGAGGTATGCACGCGCATGTGGTGGTGACGCCGGTCCCAGTCGATCGCGGCAATCACGCGATCGCCGGGTCGTAACGGGTCACCGCCCGGGGCCGGAACATGCACGACTTCGTCCGGGCGCGCGCCTTTGCGCGTATCGACGATCTTTGCCTCGCGCCCGTCCTCGGTGCGCAGCGTTCCGTTGTCGCCCGGCTGGCCGCCACCGGTGGGATAGAAGATCGTGCGGTTAAGGACAATGCCGTCCTCCCCGACCCGGACGACTTCCGCCGCGCAGACTCGCAGGTAAGGATCGTTGTAGAAGATCAGGTCGGTCATCGCAGGTGCCGCTCGCTTCCCCGTCCGGTACGTAGCGAGCGTGGAGAATTGTAATGCCTGAGGCCCGCCGCCGGACAGAACGCGCGCCGCACCCGTACAATTTTGTGCACTGCGTGCCTCGCGCTCAACGACATCAGCAACGCTCGATGAAACACTCCGGTGGACCCAGAGTTGGCCTCGCGCTCGGGAGCGGGTCGGCGCGCGGCTGGGCGCACATCGGCGTGGTGCGGGTGCTCGAGGAAGCGGGCATCGCACCTGACGTGGTGTGCGGTACGTCGATCGGTGCGCTGGTAGGCGCGGCTTATGCAGCGGGTGAACTGCAACGGCTCGAGCGCTGGGCGTGCAGCCTGAACTGGAAAGGCGTGATGGGATTTCTGGACTTTTCGATCGACGGCGGGCTCATCAAGGGCGCGAAACTGATCGAATTCTTTCGCACCCATTTCAAGGACCGGGACATCGCTGCGCTGCCGCGCACCTACGGTGCGGTGGCAACCGAGATCGAATCGGGTCGCGAAGTGTGGCTGACGCAAGGTTCGCTGCTCGATTCGGTGCGCGCATCGATTTCGCTTCCCGGGCTCTTCACTCCGGCCGAGCGCGACGGTCGGCTCCTGGTGGACGGCGGACTGGTCAATCCGGTGCCAGTCTCGCTCGCCCGCGCGCTGGGCGCCGACATCGTGATCGCCGTGGACCTCAATGCCGACCTTGTGGCGCGCCGGCGCAGGCGCCTGGTGCCGGCGCCCGAATCCGCCCGGAAGCGGCCCGCCCGTATGCTGGAGCGCATTCAGGCCGGGATCGCCTCGACCCTGACATCCGGCGAGCAAGATGACGGGCCCTCGTTGCTCGATGTGCTCACCGCCAGCATCAACATCATGCAGGTGCGCATCACGCGCAGCCGGCTGGCCGGGGAGCCGGCAGACGTGCTGATCGCGCCGCGGCTTGCTCACCTTGCGCTGCTCGATTTCCACCGCGCCCGGGAGGCCATCGAAGAGGGCCATCGCGCCGCCACCACTGCGCTGCCGCAACTGCAGTCGCTGATCGGCGACATTTCCGCCTGATACGACCGCGCACCCGCATGCTATTCTGCGTCGGGTGTTTGCGCTCGCGCAGTCATGCTTTCGCTCCTGCTGCAAACCATCGAGAATTCCTTCGGCCCTGCGCTCGCCACGGCCGCCTCGCTCGCATTCTGGGCCGGCATGGCGATGGTGCTCTACATGATCGCCGCGCCGATCGCCCGCGTGGCGATCGACGCCGCCGCGGCGAACATCGGACTGGCCCGCCACTGGGTCATGCAATGCCCCACCTGCAAGCGCACGGTCGTGGTCTCCGGCGCGGAGTGCGACAACTGCGGCAAACCGCTCGGCATCCCGCTCGCCGTGCGCGTGCGCAATTTCTTCAGTCCGGAGATCGACGCGAACTGGTGGCGCTTGCTCAGATGGGCGTGGACGCTTGCCGGCGTCGCGGCGTTCGCCGTGGTCACGGTGATTGCGCTGGCGCGCACCGGCACCTGGAAGCCGCAGAGCAACGTCGAAGAACTTCTGGTCGGCCTGGCGCTGATCGCGTGGGCCGGATTCGCCTGGCTTGCCGCGCGGGTGGTCGGCATCAACACCGGCGGACCACTGTCCCGGTTGCGCGACGCGGTCTTCGGGCTTGCGATGGCCGCGGCGCTGTCCCTGCTCTTCATGTTGGCCGGCGCGGCGCGGTCCGTCCCGGAGACATTGCTGGCACGCATCACGGTGCAGGGACAAGTCGCCCAGGTCAATGGGCAGCAGATCCCTTTGGTTGGCCATCAATTCGGTTTCGAATACCTGCAGCTCGAACATCCCCTGGCCGGTTACCAGCAAGTGATCCCGCTGGCGGTGACCGGCTCGCACAGCGTCCCGCTGCTGCAGGAGGGGTGGAAGCGCAAGGTCGCCGAGCACTTCTGGTCTCACGCCAATGGCTATACCGCGCGCGGCCTGAACGTGCGTCGGCGCACCGAGCAGTTCCTCGCCTCGGAGTCCGGCGTCTACGACGTGGTGCTGCGCGGTCGCGAGATCGCGATCCAACCTTACATCGTGCCCGGCGACGGCTAGCCCCGTGGGGCGGCCGCGCCTCGTGCCCGGGGGGCGACACCGCACCTCTGGACGTTGCGCATTGGACCATCCCGAAGCGGGACCCGGGCCGGGCCGTTGCGGCATCGGGTTACGCATCTGGCGGGCTTGTTGCATGGGCTGAGGACGCCGCATCCGCGGCCGGGGGGACCGGAACCAATTCCGGCCAGCGCAATCCACTGTCATGTTGGCACTCACGAAAGGATCCAGATGAGCATCGTCGCGGGAGACCCGGGCCAGATTCAGCGCGTCAACGACCTCGTGCTCGGGCATCCCTTCCATCGGTTCTCGGGCTTGACGCTCAGGCGGCAGGAGCCGGGAACGGCCACCACCAGCTTTCCGGTCGAGAGCAACGTGCTCAGCATGAGCGACACGCTGCACGCGGGCGTGCTCTACGGGCTGATGGATGCGACGAGCTTTCTGGCGCTGGTGACGGTACTCAAGCCCGAAGAGCTCGCCGTCACGCACGATCTTCACGTGTCCCTGATGCGGCCGGTGTGGCGCGGCGAGGAGATCGAGCTGCGCGCCGAGGTCATTCGCAGGAGCGTGAACCTCGCCTTCATCCGCTGCGACGCCTGGCGCGTCTCCGGCGGCGGACGGCAGCTGGTCGCGACCGCGACCGTGACCAAATCCCTGACACTGTCCAAGGCCTGAAGCGGGCGGCTCGGCCGCGATCAGGCGTTCAGCGCCTCTTTAAGGTGGGGAAGGCTGGTATTGCCTCCGCTGCAGACGATGGCGACCTTGCGGCCTTTTAGCATGGCGCGCTGCCGGTAAACCGCGGCCAGAACCGCGCCGGCGGCCGATTCCGCCAGCGTGTGGCAGCGCTCCAGCCACCACACCATCCCCTGCCGGATTTCCTCTTCGGAGACGAGCAGGAACTCGTCGAGGTGACGGCTCAGGATCTCTAAGGTCATTTCCGCCGCCTCGCCGGTCGCGAGCCCTTCGGCGAAGGTCTGGTTCGGTCGCACTTCGACCCGGCCGCTGCGCCATGAATCGTGCACGGCCGGTGAGGCCGCCGCCTGGACCGCGACCACCCGGATCTCGCGGCTGACCGCCTTCGCGGCCAGGCAAGCACCCGAAGCGCCGCTGCCCAAGCCCACGGGGACAAAGATCGTGTCGACGTCCGGCTGCTCCTCCAGAATCTCCAGCGCCTCGGTCGCCACCCCGGCGATGAGCAGCGGTTCATTGGCCGAGTGGATGAAGCGGTAACCCTTGTCGCGGGCGAGCCGTTGCGCGTATCGGACCGCATCCTCGAAGCGCTCGCCGTGCTCCATGACCTCGGCGCCCATGCCTCGGATTGCAGCGAGCTTGCCCGGATTGGCAGCGTGCGGCACACAAATGTACGCCTTCACGCCGAACAGCCGCGCGGCGAATGCGATCGATTGCCCGTGATTGCCGGTACTGGCGGTGACCACTCCGCAGCGCCGTTCCTCCTCGGACAGCGAAGAAACCAGATTCACCCCGCCGCGCACCTTGAACGCGCCCACGGGCTGATAGTTCTCGTGCTTGACCCAGACCTCGGTGCCGATGAGCGCATCGAGCGGCGCATAGCGATACAGGGGCGTGGGCTTGAGGTGGACGCGGATGCGCCTGCGGGCGGCGAGCACGTCCCTGAACGTCGGCAGTTGCATGGTCCTTTCTCCCCAGGCGCGTTGAGCGGGTGACGCGGTGTATAGCCTGCCACAGGGGGTTGCATTACGGCTCTTGCGCCTCCATTTGTCGATAAACACCGGAGAACCGCCGATGGACTTCCAGCATCACGTCCCCTGCCCGCATTGCGACACCCTGAACCGCGTACCCGCCGCGAGGCTGGGCGACGGGCCCAAGTGCGGCAAATGTAAACAGCCATTGTTCGCGGGCGCACCGTTCGTGCTCAGCGACGCCAACTTCGCGGCGCAGGTCGAGCGCGCGAGCCTGCCGTTGCTGGTGGACTTCTGGGCGCCGTGGTGCGGACCGTGCCGGATGATGGCGCCACACTTCGAGCGTGCTGCGGGTCAGCTCGAGCCCGGCGTGCGGCTGGCCAAGCTCAATACCGACGAAAACCCGCAGACTGCGGCGCGCTTGCGCATTCGCAGCATCCCGACATTGATCCTGTTTCGCGACGGCCGCGAGATCGCTCGCCAGGCCGGTGCGCTCGACGCGCGCCGGCTGGTCGAGTGGGTGCGCAGCCATCTCTGAAAACGAAAACGCCGGAGAGCCTCCGGCGTTTCCGCCGCCGCGGCGCCGGCGCTATCCGTGCTTGAAGACGATGGTCTTGGTGGCGGAGAACTCCCACAGCGCCTGGAAGCCTTTCTCGCGTCCGTGGCCGCTTTTCTTCACGCCGCCGAAGGGCAGCTCGATGCCCCCGCCGGCACCGTAGCCGTTGACGAACACCTGCCCGCAGCGCATCGCCTTGGCCACCCGCATCTGGCGCGCGCCATCGCGCGTCCACACACCCGCGACGAGGCCGTAGTCGGTGGCGTTGGCCAGCCGGATGGCGTCGGCTTCGTCTTCGAACGGGATGACCGACAGCACCGGTCCGAACACTTCCTCGCAGGCCAGCGTGTTCCCCCGCGGCACCGGGCCGAACAGCACCGGCGCCACGTAGTAGCCGCCCGCCGGCACCCCGCTCGCGATGCTGCCCTGCGCCAGCACGGTGATACCGTCCTGGCTGGCCCGCTGGATGAAGCCTTCGACACGCTGTTTCTGCCCCGCAGAGATCAGCGCTCCGCAGTCCAGGTCCATCGCGTGGCTGCCGACCCTGAGTTGGGCGAAGCGCGCGGCGATCGGCGACACGAAGGCGTCGTAGACCGAGCGCTGGACGAGCACGCGCGAGCCGGCGGAGCAGGTCTGGCCGCCATTCTGCACGATGGCGTTGACGACCACGGGACAGACCGCTTCGATGTCGGCATCCTCGAACAGGATCTGCGGCGACTTGCCGCCGAGTTCCAGCACGCAGCCGATGTGATTCCTGGCCGCCGCCTGCTGCACCAGCGTGCCCACCTCGGGCGAACCGGTGAACGACAGGAAATTGATGCCGGAATGTGCCGAAAGCGCCGCACCGGCTTCTTCTCCCAAGCCAGTGACGACGTTGACCGTGCCGTCCGGAAAGCCGGCCTCCATCGCGAGCTCCGCGAGACGCAGCGGCGTCATGCACGCTTCCTCGGCCGGCTTCAGCACGACGGCATTGCCCATCGCCAGGGCCGGCGCAAGGCTCCGGCCGAACATCTGCGCCGGATAGTTCCAAGGGATGATATGGCCGGTAACGCCATGGGGCTCGCGCAGCACCGTGACCAGATAACCCTCGAGGAACGGGATCGTCTCGCCGTGCACCTTGTCGGCTGCCGCGCCGTAATACTCGAAGTAGCGGGCCGCGGCGCTGATGTCGGCACGCGCCTGCTTCATCGGCTTACCGGTGTCGCGCGCCTCCAGTTCAGCGAGTTCGTCGAAGTGGTCGAGGATCTTCCGGGAAAGCTTCGCGAGCAGCCGGCCCCGCTCCAGCGCCGGCATGCGTCCCCACGGTCCCTCGTCGAAGGCCCGCCGTGCCGCCCTGACCGCGGCGTCCACGTCCGCGGCGGCGCCGCGCGCGATCCGAGCAAAGACATTCCCGTCGCTCGGGCAGATCACGTCGAGCGTTCGCCCGTCTGCGGCGGGGCGCCACTGGCCGTCGATCAGATTCATGCGCGCCGAAACCGTGGCCGGGGCGCGCGCTGTACCCGCAAGACTCATCGCTCCCTCCGCAGGTGCACCGCTTCGCTCATGTCTGTTTCAACGGCATGAGGGTCAGTTCGACGCGCCGATTCAGGGCGCGCCCCTCCTGGGTGTCGTTGCTCGCCACCGGACGCGTCTCGCCGGCCCCGATGACAATCATGCGCTCCTGTTTGATGCCGCGTCCGACCAGATACTGCGCCACGGTGTTCGCGCGCCGTTCCGAGAGCGTCTGGTTGGTCTGCTCGCTGCCCACGCTGTCGGTATGCCCAGCCACTTCCACGATGGTTTTCTCGTACTTCTTCAGCACCAACGCGACGCTGTCCAGCACCTTGAAGAACCTGGAATCCAGATCCGCGCTGCCGGTCCTGAACGTGATGTTGCTGGGCATGTTGAGCGTGATGTTTTCGCCGTTGCGCGTCACGCTCACGCCGGTGCCCTGCAGCTCCTTGCGCAGCTCCGCCTCCTGTTTGTCCATGTAAGCGCCGACAGCGCCTCCGGCCAGCGCACCCACGCCTGCGCCGAGCAGCGCGCGCCGGCGCCGCTCGCGCGCGTCATCGCCGCTGATCGCGCCGATGACCGCGCCCGCCGCCGCTCCGATGCCGGCGCCCTTCGCGGTGTTGCTGACCTTCTGCTCGCCGGTGTAGGGATCGACGGTCTGGCAGCCGGCGGCCAGCAGCATGCCGGACAACGCGGCCCCGGCGACCTTGATTCCCATCGAGTGCTTCATGAAGGCTCTCCTGTGAACGTTTCCCGTCTGCGCCCGCGAAGATCCGCAGGCCGGCAATCGGGCGTCATTCTATCAAGCGGCCGCGCGGCGCCGCGCCCGCCGCGCAGCGGTGCAATAATCGCGGCGAAATACCGCCCCTGGATACGCGATATGCACGCAAGACTCCTGCTGCTCCTTGCCTGCCTGCCGGCCGCGGCGTTGTTTGCCCAGACCGGGTTTGCGCCGCAGGCGCTTTCCGCCGGCGCATTTACCGTGGAAGACGCCGGCAGCGGCGCTTATTCGCACGCCTCGCCGCTGCTGACGGCCGAGCAGCGCGAACTCTTCGCGCTGGGCCGGCGCATGTTTCACAACAAGTGGGCGTTCTACTGGTTCGAGAACGCGGAATGGGGACGCGGCCCTACCTCCAACGCCCAGGCCTGCGCGAGCTGCCACGCGCACAACGGGCGCGGGCTGGCGCCTGGAGATGTCGGGCAGGCAGGCAGTGCTCCGGGCGAACCGGAAGCGCCGCGCGACAGCCACATCGCGGTAGAAGCGGAACCCACCGTTCAGCTCGTCGTGAGACTCAGCCTGCCTGGTGAGGATCCGCATGGCGGGCCGCGGCCGCACCCGGACTATGGCGACCAGTTGCAGAACGTCGGGGTCCGCGGAGTCGTTCCGGCGGAGGCCGAAATCGCGATCGACTGGGTCGAAAAGACCGTGGCCTTCCGGGACGGCGAAATCGTGCGCCTGCGCCAGCCGCGTCTGCGCTTGAGCCGGTTGGCATTCGGCCCACTGGGCGATGAAACGCTGCTCTCGCTCAGGCTCGCGCCGCCGCTGATTGGCCTCGGCTTGCTGGAAGCAGTGCCCGAGGAGGACATTGAAAGGCTGGCAGCGCGCACGCCGGCCGACGGGATTCGCGGCCGCGCGAACCGGGTATGGGACGCGAGCCGCCAGAAGACCGTACTCGGCCGCTTCGGTCTCAAGGCCAACCACGGCAGTGTGCGCGAACAGGTGGCCGCCGCGTTCCTCAACGATCTGGGCTTGAGCAACCCGGTCTATCCGGACCAGAACTGCCCGCCGGTGCAGAAAGCCTGCCGCGAGCAGATGGTGGCAGGCAAACCGGAGATCACGGCGCTGCGCCTGGCGGCGACCGAACTGTACGTGCGCGCGCTGCTGGTCCCGGCGCGGCGCAACGTCGACGATCCTCGGGTACGGCGAGGCGAACAGCTCTTCGAGCAAGCGCGTTGCGCGGTGTGCCACGTGCCGGAGCTGAAGACCGGCGCAGCCACCGGGCTGCCGCAGCTCGCGCACCAGACCATTCGTCCCTACACCGATCTGCTGCTACACGACATGGGCGAAGGACTGGCCGACGGTCGGCCGGACTATCTGGCCTCGGGGCGCGAGTGGCGCACTGCGCCGCTCTGGGGTATCGGCCTGTCGAAGACCGTGAACGGCGCGGGCGCCTTCCTGCACGACGGCCGCGCTCGAGATTTCACCGAGGCCATCCTGTGGCACGGCGGTGAGGCAGAAGTCTCGCGCGAGGCCTACCGCGCCATGCCGAAGCAGGAGCGCGAAGCGCTGACTGCGTTCCTCGCATCGCTCTGAAGCAATGCAGGATCAGGTGCCCGGCTTCGGGAGGGAGGACTCGGGCGGGCGGTCCCGGCGTTTTCTGTCACGCTTCTCGCCTCTTTCCTGACGCCTCAGGCCTTCTTCAGCTCTCGGTCTTCCTGATTTCCTTCTCGTCGGCCCATTCGAGCAGGCCGTTCTGGACGTTCCACAGCTGCAGCGTGAACTTGTAGTAGACATCCTTGACCTTCTTGGTCTCCTTGACGATGGAGACGATGCTGCCGCCAAGCCGGTAGCCGGCCCCGACCATCTTTCCGATCTCTGCGGCCTGCTCCTTCTGGTAGTACTCGCTCTGCTGGCGCTGCAGTTCGGCGATCTGCCGCTGCATGTCGGCCTCGTCGACCGCGAAGCGCACCTTTCCGCTCTTGGAGAGCTGCGCGCGAATCGAATCGGTGATGGCGCGCGTGTCGATGTACTCGCTGGTCTTGTTCTTCACCTCCTGCACGGTGATGATCGGCTGGTTGCCGTTGGCGATCACCGGCGCCTGAAGCATCGAGCGGGCCATCGACTCGGCGATCTGCTGCAGATCGGTCGAACCGAATTCCACCGTCACGGTTTCCACCGCGCCCGCATCGCCGTAGCGCACCTGCTTGCTGCAGCCGGCCACGGCGATCGTGGCCAGCGCGACGGTGGCGAGCGCCCTGAAGATCGTGTTCATCGTTGCCTCCGCTATTCCTTGATCAAGAGCCTGAAGTCCTGCGCGTTGACGCCGGGCGCGACGGTACGGATCGTGCGTCGCTCGTCCGGATAGAGGATCAACGGCTTCCAGGCTTCCTCCGGTGCGACACTCATGCCGTCGGGCTCGAACCAGAGGAAGCGGTATTCCAGCGACTGATTGCGCGATTTTTCGTTCTCCAGGTCGACGTCCACCCGCAGGATGCCTTCGTTCACCACGCAGCGCATCTGGACGATGCCCACGTCGGGATCGCCCAGGAACTGCACCTTCTCCTTGACCAGCCTCGCGGTCGAGCCAGATTCCTTGAAGCCGGGGCAGGACTCCGAGGGCAGCGGCGGGCCCTTGGCCCTGCATCCGCCGAGCAGCGCCAGCGCGACCAGCAGTACGGCGATTCTCATGGCGATCTCCTTGCCGTTGGGGTCATCTTAGCCCAAGGCCCATTGCGCTTGCGCGTGCCTTCGGCTGCCGTCCTGAAGGCGCAGCGGGCGACACCAGATAGACCTGCGAGCCGAGCATCCGGATACACGCCAACGCGTAACGCCCCTGAACGTTGACCGGGAACTCGTGGCGCCCGGCCCCCGTATCCACCGTCAGGAGGTGATCGCCCGGAGTCACGCTCGTGCGCGCCACGGAGATCGTGGCAGGCAATGTGCGCCAGCCGCGCTCGTCCGCCTGCTCGGTCAGCACTGCCCCGATCATGACCAGCGCACCCGCAAGCCCGCTGTCGTCGCGTTTCAAGG
The DNA here is from genome assembly GCA_035560005.1 of Burkholderiales bacterium. NCBI lineage: Bacteria > Pseudomonadati > Pseudomonadota > Betaproteobacteria > Burkholderiales > Burkholderiales bacterium. Next base: position 28,646 of record DATMAN010000090.1, read on the forward strand.
CCTGGCGCTGCAGCGCGACCTTGCCGGTGGCACGCACGAAAGCGCGCAACAGGATCCAGGGCATGTCGTCGTGCAACTGACGGCGCGACATCAGGTCGATGCTGGTGATCACCGGAGGTTCGCCCAGGTCGCGTCCGTCCACGGTGAGCGCGCGCACGGAGGTCGCGGCGTCCCCCGGACGGATCACCGGCACGGACACCGGCGCGAGCGCGACGCCGTACTCGGTGAAGACCGGCAGGTTGAAATTCGCCGAGTCGCGGGCAGGCGCGCTCCCGCTCTCCACGACAATCAGCAGCTCCGCAAGGTCGGATCGGTGATCCAGCACGCGCGCGTCCAGTCCTTCGAGGGATCTCTCCAGCAGCGCGATCCCCGGTCGCAACTCGATCGCCTGACGATAACCGGCCGCCGCGAGGCTGGGCTCGCCCAGCGCCTCGTAGATGAAGCCAGCGAGGTAGTGACTGAAGGCGCTCTGGTAGCTGTTCTTCAGCGCGAGCACCTCGGGGTTGTCGATCGTCTCGACCGGATAGCCGTCCAGCTCCTTGAAGCTCGGGCGCGCGCCGTGCTTCCTGGCCTGCTCTTCGGCCTCCAGTACCTGCCTGGCACGCAGACTGGCGATCACGGCCTCGCGCTCATGCGCGCGCTTGACCGCCACGCGCGCCTTGTCCCACTCTCCCAGCGCCAGGTGATTGAGCGCCATGCGCGCGCTGAGCATCACTTTCTCGAAGTCCGCGCCTTCGTACGGCCGCAAGCGGTCGTTCACCAGGATCGAGCCCAGATCGCGCAGCAGCCGCTCGGGATGGGCGCGGGCCGTGTCTTCCCACATCTGCACGCGCTGTTCCGCCATGAGCCAGGCGGTCTGGCTGTCTGCGAAGCGATGTGCCAGCCGCAACAGCTCGCCCTTTTCCAGGTAGTACAGAAGATCCTTTCGCGCGCGCCGGTTGTAGCCGTCGTAGACCGCCATCGCCTGGTCGATGGCACCGTGCCCGGCCAGATCCAGCGTGCGGGTCAGCTCGACATCGTAGCTGCGCAATGTGGCGCAAGCCGAAAGAAGGGCGGCCAGCAGCAACGCCGGAGCCCAGGGCTTCCGGCGTTGTTCGGCAAGATCAATCGGGGGCGGTGTTTCCGTCACAGGGCGCGGGAACGACGCCCGACCCCGCCGCCGGTCAGCGGATCGCGACCGGCGCCACCGTCGAACCCGTGCCGCCCTTGACCTTGAGCGGCTGCACGACGAAGGCGAACTCGTACGCCTTTTTCGCCGCCAGCTCGTCGAGCTTGACGTTCTCGAGCAGAAAGATGCCGTTGACGACCAGGGCGATCTGATGCACCGGCAACGAGAGTTGCTTGTCCGGGTTGGGCGCGACCTCCACTCCGAAGGTGTCCGCGCCGATCAGCATGACGTCCTGCTTCGCCAGCCACTCCGCGGCCGGCACCCCGATGCCGGGCGTATTGCTGTTGTACTTGGCGTTGTCCACGCCCCAGAGCTTGCCCCAGCCGGTGTGGATCAGCACCGCGTCGCCTGGTTGCAGGCTCACACCCTGGCGTTTCAGCGCGGCCTGCAGGTCGTCGGGCATGATCTCGTAGCCCGAAGCCAGCATGTCCGTGCTTTTGAGCGCTGCCACATCGATCAGCACGCCGCGCGTGAAGAGCATGCCGATCTTGTCCACGCCCAGCCTGGTGAAGCCGTTGCGCGTGGCGATCTCGTCGCTCTTGAAGCAGTTGTAGAGCAGCCCGTCGATGCCCTGGTGGGAGAACATGTCGAGCTGGGTACCGACCTGGCCGATCTCGCTGATCACCAGCTCTTCGTTGGTGATGCGCTTGTTCGTGCCCATCGGCCCGCCGGTGCGCTTGGTGTGCAGGTCGAAGCGCCGCGTGCCGAAGAAAGGCATGTCCATCGACAGCACGCGTCCCAGCTCGATCACTTCGCCGCTGCGGATGAGCCGCGCCGCGCGCATCACGGTCTCGGGCTTCATGTGGTTGGCCGCACCGCGCTCGTCCGCCGCGCCCCATTTCGACGGGCAGCGCTCGCCTGGGGCAGGCGGGGTCCAGCTCTGCGCAGCGACGGACGCGGCTGCGAGCAGCATGGTACCTGCAAGGATCGCTTCAAATCGGGTCCTCATCTCTTTCCTCCGTCATCGTTCTTTTGTACGCCGGCGCGTCTAGCTTAGCGCAATTCGGCACGCTCACCGGTGGCGGGCCGCGCGCGCAGCATCCAGGCGAACGCGAACAGTTCGAGCACGAAGAAAAAGCCGAACGCGGCGCTGTATCCGTCCGCCAGATATCCGCCGGAGGGCGCGGGCCAGAGATCCACGATCGCGCCGAACAGCCACTGCGTCGCGAACGCGGTCAGGAAGACCAGAAGATTGAGCGCCGTGTTGGCACGGCCGGTCAGCGCCATCGGAAAGCTTTGCGACACGATCGTAAAAGCGAGGCTGCCGGAAGTACCGAAGAAGCCGAATGCGCCCCACAGCAGCAGCGGGCTCGCGGTCGCGCCGAGCACGAGCGGCAGCTGCACGGCGAGAAACACGCCGGTCGCCGCGACGAATACGGTGAAGGGCGCAACTCCGCGGCGGGCGAGCCGCGCTGCGCACGCGCCCCAGAACAGAAACCCGCACATCGTGGCGCCGCCCAGCGCCAGGAGATGCTTCGCGATCTCGCTGCGGTCCAGCCGCGCGACGTCCGCGAGCCACGGTCCCGCCCAAAGCCCCTGGATCGCCATGTTGAGCGCCTGAAACAGCGTCGAGGCTAGCGCGATGCGCCAGAAGGTCGCCGAACGGAAGACCATCACCACACCCGCCATCTGCTGTGCCAGCGTCTCGGTCGCGCGTCCGGAAGCGCGCTCCGGTACCACAAAGAAGATTGCGCCCGACACAACCATGCACGCGGCGCCCAGTGCGATGAACACGCCGCGCCAGTCGATCACGGCGAGCACCGCTTCCACCGGCGCGGTCGACGCCACCGCGCCGAGTCCGCCCGCGAAGAAGACCCAGCCGCTCCTGGCAGGCAGTTGTCCGATCGGAAACCAGAGCGTGAACGCCTTGATGCTCGACATCAGGCAGCCGCAGACGCCCAGGCCAATCAGCGCGCGGGCACCGAACAGAACGGCCGGACTGCCGGCCGCGCCGAACAGCATGGCTCCGGTACCCGCGATGAGCAACAGCGCGGCGTTGGTGCGGCGCGGTCCGAAGCGGTCGAGCAGCATCCCGAGGGGAATCTGGAACGCGCCAAAGGCGAGAAAGTACGCCGCGGTGAGCAGTCCGAGCTGCGTGGCGGAGAGAGAGAATTCGGCCACCAGCTCCGGCGCGATCACCGCATTGACGCTGCGGAACAGATAGGACAGGAAATAGCCCGCCGAAAACGGCAGCACGATCGCCGCGGGCGGGGCCGCGGCGCGCGCTTCGGTGCCGCGCAGGCTCACCGGGTGCGGCGCGCAACGCTCCCGTCGAAGCCGAGCGCCCGATTGATCAGCAACGACAGAATGGAAACGAACAGCGCGATCAGCGCACCGGACCAGAATCCCGCGACCTGGAAACCCGGAACAGCCCACGCCACCAGCAGGAGCATGAGCGCGTTGGCCACCAGAATGAACAGGCCGAAGGTCACCACCGTGAGCGGCAGGGTGAGAATCAGCACGATCGGCTTGATGAAGGCGTTCGCCATGCCCAACAGCAGGCCCGAGACGAAGAGCGCTTGTGCGTCGTCGAACGCGATGCCCTGGAACACCGCGTCCGCCACCCACAGCGAAAGCGTGTTCACGCCCCAGAACAGCAGGAAGCTCACGACCGGGTGATAGCGCATGGCGCGCAATCGTAGCATGCGCCCGGTGCTACACTGCGCGCCTTTGCCGAGGACAGAGGACGAATTCGCGAGGACGCTCGACAGAAGACCCAAGACTGCGAACTCGCTTGTCATCTGTCACTTGTCGCCTGTCGCCGATCGTTCGCCACTCGCCTTTCATGACCACGCTTCCCCGCTCGCTGTGGGCGCTGCTTGCGCTGCTGACACTGGCCTGGGGCCTGAACTGGCCGATGATGAAGCTGGCGCTCGCGGAACTGCCGGTGTGGACGTTTCGCGGCGCGTGCGTGGCGGCTGGCAGCATCGGCCTGTTCGCCATCGCCCGCACGGGCGGGCTGCCGCTTCGCATCGCGCGGCACCAGCGCTGGCGCGTTGCAGTGACGGCTTTTTTCAACATCACGCTGTGGAACGTGCTGATCGGCTATGGGCTCACACTGCTGCCCTCGGGCCGCGCGGCCATCCTCGCCTACACCATGCCTCTGTGGACCGTGCTGTTGTCGATCTGCGCGCTGAACGAGCCGCTCACCACGCGGCGCATCGCCGGGCTCGCGCTGGGTCTGGCCGGGCTCGCCTTGCTTCTGGGCACCGAGCTCGCGGTGCTGCGCGCGGCACCGGTGGGCGCTTTGCTGGTCCTCGGGGCCGCGGTGTCGTGGGCCATCGGCACGGTGCTCATGAAGCGCTATCCCACCGATCTGCCGACCACCGCCTTCGTCGCTTGGCAACTGGCCATCGGGGGGTTGCCCATCGTGCTCGGGGCGCTTGTGCTCGACTGGGGAGCGTGGCGCCCGATCAGCGTGGGCCCCACCATCGGGCTGCTCTACAACATGTTCGTGGCCTTCATCTTCTGCCACTGGGCGTGGTTCAAGATCGCGACCAGCGCGCCGGCCGGCGTGGCTTCGCTGTCCACCATGATGATTCCGGTCGTGGGTGTCTTCAGCGGCATGCTCGTGCTGGGTGAGCAACCGAAGTGGCCGGAGTTCGCGGCGCTTGGTCTGGTGTTGCTGGCGCTCGCCACCGTACTGGTCCCGCAGAGAATCTTTTCGCGCTAGGAGGTCTCGGGATCCGGGTCGCGACTCTCCAACGCCGGGCGGGCGAAAAGCCCTGCAAAAACAGGCCTGAAATTTGCGTCGGGCGGGGTCGTAAGGGAGAAACCGCCGTCATGACCTTGACTTACCGCATCCGCCTGACGCTGTGCGCCGGCCTCGCCGCATTCCTGTCAAGTCCTGCCTCGGCCGACATCTACCGTTACGTGGACCAGGACGGACACGTGCACTACACCAATGTGCCGCCCGACAGCCGCTTCAAGCTGTACATGAAAATCGTCTCCGATCCCGATCCGATGCGCGAGACGCTGGCGTCCGAAGTGCGCCACTACGGGCCGCAGCAGCGCAGCCGCTATGACAAGCACATCCGCGCCGCCGCCAAGGCCAACCGCCTCGACCCGGCGCTGCTGCACGCGGTGATCTCCGCCGAATCAGGCTACAACCCCTTCGCCCGATCGCGCAAGGGCGCGACCGGGCTCATGCAGCTCATGCCCGACACGGCGCGCCGCTACGGCGTGAAGAACCTGCTCGACCCGGTGCAGAACATCCATGCCGGGGCACGCTACCTGCGCGACCTGATGGATCTGTTCAACAGCGACCTGCAGCTCGTGCTCGCCGCGTACAACGCCGGCGAGAACGCCGTGCTGCGCGCGGGCATGAAGATCCCGCCCTACTCGGAGACGATGACCTATGTCCCGCGGGTCATCACCTATTATCGCCAGTACCGGACGCGCTCCTGACCCTGCGGGCGATCACCCCCGGAATTGCCGAAAGCGTAGGCAGGCGCCGGCCGGAGCTTGGTCTTCGATGCCTCACCTGCAACGTCAGAGGACACTGATGGCGGTCGGGGAGTAACCCACAAGCAGGAGAAGCAAGCCACTTCGTCCAACGCCCCGCCTTGCACGGGCGCTGTGCTTTCTGGCGACCGGTTCTAGCCATTTGCCCGGGCGACCCCCGCCAAGCCTTTCGATGACGACGCGCTGCCTGGCGTGGGCTACGGTGCAGCAAAGTCCGTTTGCTTGCCGAACCGGCTTGCGCCATCAGCTCGAATACTTCTCCAGCAGCGCGGCGGCGATTTTGTCGAGTTGCGTCCAGAGTTCGGACTTGATCAGCACCCAGCGCACGGGGCCAACGGAGAAGCACTCGGAAAACTTTCTGGCGACGCGCTCGAAGTCCTCGCGCCGATCCAGATCGTAGTACATCTCCAGCAGTCGCAGGTGCGGATACGCGGAATAGTGCGGGCATCGCAGGATGGCCTGCTCGAACAGCGCGATCGCGCTTTGCAGGCGCCGGATGCCGAGCATGTCTTCGGCATCTTCGAGTATTTCTTCCATGCCGGCGTTCAGTACCGGGTCCGGACTCGGATGGGTCTTGCGCTCGCTGAAACCCTTCGACGGGTAGAGCTTTCCGATCGGCGAGGTGCGGAAGTGCCGGCTGCCGTCGGTCGCGAACCACGACTTGTACACGGAGGGTCGTGGTCTGGCCTTCGCCCGAACTTCGACACGCGACGGACTTTCGCCACCGTCCGGCTGCGGGTAGAAGTCCTTGAAGCGTTCGCGGTACAAGTGGTAGTACGGATCCCACACGTTGGAACTCGTGTCCGGATACACGAATTCGTGCAACTGCTTGAGCGAAATCAGTTCCCTGATTACCTCGGGCGAGAAACCCTGGCGATCGATCCGGCTGGGCAGGATGAGTTCGTCCAGATACCGGACGGCTGCCGGCGACCCCCAGACTTCGTTGATTTTCAAAAGGATGCGCACGTACTGCCTGGCCAGCTGCTCCGGAAACGCCATCTTCTTGCTCATGCAGTCGCTGGCAATGCGGTCGAACGGGGTGTCTTTCATCTCGCCATCCTGGTCAGGAATGTTCGATGCGGTGAGCAGGCCACGGTGCGGTTTCGAGGCTGAGGGGGCAAGGGCTTCGTTCCCGAACCGGCTTGGACGCCATGTCCAAGTCCCATTTCAGGTCGACACCGAACCGTCCAAGGACCGAGCAAGAGGCAGTCCAGTTCAAGGCGCCATCGCGCAAGCCAGTGGGTACTCCTGGGCTGGCGATCCGCGGCCCACCGGACCCATTTCACGGACATCGCCCAGCTCACAGAGGCAGGGGAGACCGGTCATCCGGACGTTGCATCGCGCTTGTCATACACTCCCGCCAACCGCACACACAAGCATTCGTCCAGCTGCAGAATGGACCGTCGCGATTTTCTGAAGCACGCATCCGCAACCATTGGGGGCATCCTTAGCGCGAAGAGCATAGCCACGCTCACGGCTCACCGGGCCTGGGCCCAGGAGCGGCCAAATCGCTCGCGGGCTTTCGGCAAGGGTTACGGGGAACTGAAACGCACGCCGGATCAGAACGGCGAATTCGTTCTGGCGCTGCCGGAAGGCTTCCAGTACGTCACGTTCGGCAAGACCGGCCAGAAAATGAGCGACGGCTTTTCCACCCCGTGCAATCACGACGGCATGACCTGCCTTGCGCGGGACAGGCATGTGGTCCGGCTGATCCGCAATCACGAGGTGCGCAATCCAGCGGGCGATTTCACCGCGGGTGTGACTGGCCCCGTCGCCACGCGCTACGACCCCAAGGGTATGGGCGGGTGCGTGAGCCTCGATTTCGACATCCGCCGCAAACGGCTCGTGCGCGACTTCATCAGCATCAACGGCACGATCGTGAACTGTTCCGGCGGCCTTGCCTACAAGGATGCCGGCTGGCTCACGTGCGAGGAAACGATCCACGGCCCCGAGCAGGGCTTCGACAAGCCGCATGGCTATGTCTTTCTGGTTTCGAGGGACGCCGAAATTCCATCGCTCGCACAGCCGATCGTCGCGATGGGGCGGTTTGCCCATGAGGGCGCGGTTGCGGACAATGCGAGCGGCACCGTCTACCAGACCGAGGACGCCGGAAACACCAGCGGCTTCTACCGCTATTTGCCGAACGATCCGGAAAACCTCTTGTCTGGCGGCGTTTTGCAGATGCTCAAGGTGCGCGGAATCAGCAACTACAACACACTCACCAACCAGGTCGTCGGAACGCCACTGCCCGCCGAATGGGTCACCATCGACAACCCAAATCCGGACCCGCTGACCCCGACGACGAGCTGTTTTGCCCAGGGCTTCGCCCAGGGCGCCGCACGCTTCAACCGCTTGGAGGGTGTGTTCCGCGGCGAGAACGGCAGCGTGTACTTTGTCTCCACCAGCGGCGGCAACGCCCAGCGTGGCCAGCTCTGGCATTACCTCCCAGGCTCAACCGACAGCGGCACCCTCGTGCTGGTGTACGAGTCGCCGGGGAGCCACGCGCTCGATTCGCCGGACAACCTGTGCGTGACCCCGCGCGGCGGCATCCTCTTCTGCGAGGACGATGCGAGCGGGGACAGCGACACGCATCCGCTGGCGCCGGGACACTACAACGTGGACCGCCTGATCGGACTGAATCGCGATGGCGAGCCGTTCGAGTTCGCGGTCAACATCTACAACACCAGCGAGTTCGCCGGTGCCTGCTTCAGCCCGGATGGTGCGATCCTGTTCGTCAACATCTTCGGCGAGGCTGTTCCCGGCAGCGGGATGACCTGTGCGATCTGGGGACCGTGGGAACGTGGCGCGCTCTGAGGGCACGTTGAGTCCCGGCCGCACCCCGCCAGTTCGATAAGCGGCCCCGCCAGAGCGCGGCTGTTTGCCTTCTTCGACTGCCCGCACAAAGGCTGGTTGTCGTCTGCTCCCGCGCAAGCCGGAGTGTCCTACAAGCCGCCGATCGGCCGCGGCTGTCGTCCGCCGGCGTCAAGTGGCGGCTTACACGTTACATTGCGTAACTGTCATCGTCGCGCGGTGGAAGCTCGCGTTGGGGGCGTGCTATAGAAGGCGCGAACATCGACAGTCGTTCGATGGCCTTCTTATCTGCCACCACGAACTGCGCAACGAATCGAGCCAGGAGCCCACGGATGGATGCGCGCGATCCACAACTGCCGAAGAAGCCCGAAGAGATCACCAATTGCGCCGACTACGTCGATGCGCTGCTCAGGCCCAAGCCCGGCCCCTACGTCGTGATGCGCGAGAAGATCAAGGGCCGCCGGCTTCGCGATCGCTATCGGGACGAGGTCACCATCACGCGGATCGTCGAGCCGCAGAGCTGAAGGCGCGGCCGCTGCTCCTCCGGTACAATTCGCGCGCGCGATGAAGCGCGTGAACCACACGGAGGACGGCAACACCATGGGCAGCGGAGACCGGCGTACGCGCCGCGGCAAGATCTGGGCTGGAACGCACGGCAAGACCCGTCCCAGAAAAAAGAAGAAGCAGACGACCACGGCGAAACCTGTCGCCAGACAGCCTGCGCGCTGAGGCATCCGACTCTCACGCCCGCGAACGGTTCGCGGGCGTTGCTTTTTCCGCTCAGGGCAGCGGGCCGAGCGCCCGCGCGTAGCGCTGCACGCACCGCAGGCCGAACTCGGTGGGTGCCTGCGCCGGCGCGCGATCGTGCACCGGGCCCAGTCCGAGGCGAGCGGCCGCCAGCCGCTTGCCGTAGCAGACCAGGTGTTCCACCGACTGCATCGCGAACACGATGGCCGGGAGAATCTCCCGGTACAACGCCTCCGCACGCGCCTCCTCGCCGGCGCGCATGAGGTCGAAAATCCGAGCCTGACGCTCCATGGTGTCGATTCCAGGCACCATGCCCGCGCATCCGGCGCGCAGATTGTCGGTGAGTTCCAGTCCCGCCCGCCCGTTGAAGACCGCGAGCCTGCCCCCGGTCTGCTCGATCAGCTCGCGGATCAGCAATGCCGGGCCTTCGCCTTTGAGCACGGTGAAGTGGGTGTGCGTACGCGCAAGGCGCGCGATCCCCGCGTGGCTCAGCCCGACGCCGATGTATTCGGGGGCGTTCTGCACCGCCACCGTCATGTCCAGACGCTCCATCACCTCGCTGAAGAAGGGCACGAGTTCGGCATCGCCCGCACCCGCGATGCGCGGCGGTTGCAGAATCACCCACGCCGCGCCCAGGGAATGCGCAAAGCGGGCGAAGGCGACCTGCTCCGCGACCGTCGCGCCGACCACGGTCACGGCGAGCGGCAGGCGGCCGGCCAGCTCCTCGGCCACCCACTCGACCAGCGTGCGCCGCTCGGACTCGGCGAGCTTGGCGACCTCGGTGGCCAGCCCCAGCGCTGCGACGCCATGCACGGCGCTCTTCACGCAGGCCTCGACCTGTCGGCGCATCGCGGCGCGGTCCAGACGGCCCTTCGCGTCGAAGAAGGCGTAGAGCATGGAATAGATCCCCGCAGGCTGCGTGATCGCCGGCATTTCATTCCTCCCTGCCGCTGCGTGTAACATCGTCGCGGCTCATCGTAGCAACAACAGCCGGAGGAGATCGCTCATGGTGCTTCGTCTGCTCTTGGCGGCCATCGCCGCCATCCTCGTTCAGCCCGCAATGGCGGCCCTGCCGCCGGAAGAAATCATCGCCGCGCTCAGACGGCCCGAGAACAGCACCGGCAACATTGCCGACGCGGTGGAAGAAGCCACCGGCGCGCGCGGCTGGATGAGCGCAGACATGAAGCCGATCATGGACGGCAAGATCGTGGGGCGCGCCTGGACCGCGTTGCTGCGCCCGGTGCTGAAGAGCGACGAGCGCAAGTACCCGAACTTCGCGCTGCAAGTCCTCGACGAGGCGCCGGCGGGCAGCGTGCTGGTGTACGTGCTGGAGGGCGGCCTCGAAATCGCGGGCATGGGCAACCTGATGGCCACCACCGCCAAGGTGCGCGGCCTGGAAGGCACGGTCATCGACGGCGCGGTGCGCGACGTCTCCGAGATCCGCCGCATCGGCCACCCGGTGTTCGCGCGGCGCATCAGCCCTGCCACCTCGGTCGGCCGCCTGGTCAGCGTCGCCAAGCAGGTGCCGGTCAAGTGCGCGGAGATCACGGTGCATCCGGGGGACTACATCGTGGGAGACCCGGACGGCGTCGTGGTCGTGCCGCAGGCGGCGGCGCAGCGCGTCGTGGAGTTGCTGCGGCAATACGACGAGAAGGAATCGAAGATGATCCCCATCATCCAGCGCGAAAAATCAATGCTCAAGGCGCTGGAAATCTACCAGCGCTACTGACCGGGATGAGGCGGGGCCGGACTCGGCCTATACTTAGGCTAGGCGCCGAGGGACGCTCCGGGCAGGTTTTGGATCGCAAGCCTGACGGTATTCCATAGACTGCAGGAGGCAGAACGCTATGGTCGAGCTCACCGAGGAAGAGGCAGCGCTGATTCGCCGCAAGATCGAGGCGCTCAAGGTGGAGCACCGCGACCTCGACGACGTGATCGCGCGTCTATCCCAGGACCCCACCCAGGACGAGCTGCAAATCCGGCGGCTCAAGCGCCGCAAGCTGCTGCTCAAGGACCAGATCGCCCTGCTCGAGCGACAACTGGTTCCCGATATTCCGGCCTGAGTCGGCCTAGCACGACACCGGGCAGGGAACCTTGTAATACTGCTCTGCGAGGTAGCTGGCAACCAGGTCAATGTCCGCGTCGCTCCAGTTCAGCATCACGTTGCCCTGCCAACGCGCGACCTGCGCCCGGATGCCCGGGTAGTCGTTGGCCACGCGTTCCTTGCGCGTGTAGACGCGGGTATCGTGGCACATCACGCAGTAGGTATCGTGCAGGGTACGGGCGCGCGCGCCGGCCGCCTGTGCTGTTCCGGCGGCTACGAACAGGGCAGCACCACAAAGTGCGAGCTTGCGGACCATGTCTGACCTCCTTATTCGGCCGGGGCACTGTAGCCGGACCGTGCCCGCCGGTGATTGACTTCGATCAACAACGCCCTGGAAACCCACTGGGTCGGTTCAGGGTCTACGCTTAAACCGTGGAGATTCTTTGATGCCGCGCCGTCTCCTGCTTGTCGCCGTGATGGCCGCCGCGCTGCTTGGTGCCGGCTGTGCCGGCCTGCAGCGCCGCCCGCCGCCAACCCTGGAAGAAATCGTCCAGATGAGCAAGGAGGGCATGCCGGCCGAGCAGATTATCCAGCGGTTGCGGGAGAGTCGTGCCGTGTACCGGGTGAGCGGCTCGCAGCTCGCCAGGCTGCACGACGAAGGCGTTCCGGAAGCGGTGCTCGACTACATTCAACAGGCTTACATCGACGACGTGCGGTGGCGCGAGCGCATGTACTATCACGATCACCTGTGGATGTACGGCTGCATCGGCTGCTACTACCGGCCGTGGGCTCCGCCCTACTTCATCATCCCGTACTGACCGCGCCGCGTTGACGGATCCGCGCGACGCAGGAGGCCAGACATCATGAGGATCACGCCAGAGAAAACGCCCGCATCGCTGCGCTGCCGGGCATCGCTCCCGATGGCCGCGGCATTGCTCCTTGCCACCGCACTGCAGGGCTGCGCCGTGTCCTCGCGCACGGTGACGCCGATCTCGCGAGTGGTCGAGATCAGCCGCGAGAGTGCTTCGCCGGAGCTTGCGCTCTCGCGCCTACGAGAAAGCAGGACGACCTACGCTCTGCGCGGCTCCGACTTCGCGAAGCTGGACCGGCTCGGTGTCCCCGCCGCGGTGCTCGATCACCTGCAGCAGTCCTTCGTGAACGACATCGATCTGCTGACTCGCTACTGGGTGCTGGGAGAATCGCTGGGTGGCTGCAGCGCCTGCTACCCGCAGCCGGTCAATCTCGCTGCTCTGGATGCCGGCAGCAACGGCATGGCAAGCGCCACGGACCTGGGCCGGTACTACAACTACGCGCGCCCGCCGGGGGTGCCGGATTGGGTTCCCGCCTCCCCCAACACTTTCAACGCACCGCGGCTCACGGTCGGCGAAGTGGCCGCGGCGGCCAGGCAGAACGTGCCCACCGAAGAGCTGGTAAGACGAGTGGAGAATTCCTACCTGGATGGCCTGATCGCCACCGGTGGTTTCAAGGGCGTGAGCACCCATCTAGAAGCCGGGCTCAAGGGCTCGGAACTGGCCGCGCTCGGGCGCGAAGGCGTGCCCGAGCCCGTGCTCGACGCGATCCAGGCGAAGTTCCTCGCGCAATGGATCGAGTTCGCGCGCATTCGCTATCAGAGCTGGGGCAAAGGCGGTCCGGAGCCGTGAATCCTCAGGCGCCGGTTCTGAAGACGCCGGTGCCGCGCAAGGGGATCAGTCGTCGAACGCATCCGTCACCGCGCCCCGGGACGCGGTGGAGACAAGACGGATGTACTTCGCGAGCAGCCCGCGCCTGTATTTCGGCTCCGGCTGCTTCCACGCCGCCCGCCGCCGCGCCAGTTCATCGTCGGAGACGTTGAGCTGGATGAGCCGCTTGTGCGCGTCGATCGTGATTGAATCGCCCTCCTTTACCAGCGCGATCGTTCCACCGACGAAGGCCTCCGGGGCGACATGGCCGACCACCATGCCCCAGGTGCCGCCGGAAAAGCGCCCGTCGGTAATCAGGCCCACCGACTCGCCGAGGCCTTGGCCGATCAGCGCGGCGGTCGGCGCGAGCATCTCCTGCATGCCCGGACCGCCTTTCGGACCTTCGTAGCGGATGACGACGACGTCACCCGCCTTGATCTTCTTGTCGATGATCGCCTGCATCGCTTCCGGCTCGGAATCGAAAACCCGCGCCGGGCCAGTGATCGACGGGTTCTTCAACCCCGCGATCTTTGCCACACAGCCCTCGGGAGAGAGGTTGCCTCGCAGAATCGCGAGGTGGCCTTGGGGATACATCGGCTTGCTCCACGGCCGGATCACGTCCTGATCGGCACGCGGCTCGTCGGGCACGTCCTTCAGCTCCTCGGCGATGGTTCTGCCGGTGATGGTCAGGCAGTCGCCATGCAGCAGCCCGTGGTTGAGCAGCATCTTGAGGACTTGCGGGACGCCGCCCGCGCGATGGAAGTCCGTCGCCATGTAGCGACCCGATGGCTTCAGATCGCACAGCACCGGAACCTTCTGGCGGATGCCCTCGAAGTCGTCGATGGTCCACGCGACTTCGGCCGCCGAGGCGATCGACAGATAATGCAGCACGGCGTTGGTGGAGCCGCCGGTCGCCATCACCAGCGCGATGGCGTTCTCGATCGCCTTGCGCGTGATGATGTCGCGCGGGCGGATGTTCCTCCGTATCGCGTTGACCAGTACGCGCGCCGACTCCGCAGCCGATTCGGCCTTCTCCGGATCGGGCGAAGCCATCTGCGAGGAGCCCAGCAGGCTCATGCCCAGCGCCTCGAACGAGGACGACATCGTGTTCGCCGTGTACATGCCGCCACAGGCGCCCACCGTCGGACAGGCGTTCTTCTCGATACCCTCGAAATCCTCCCGGCTCATCTTGCCCGCGGTGAACGCCCCGACGGCCTCGAAGGGACTCACGATCGACAGAGCCTGCCCCTTCCAGTTGCCCGGCTTGATGGTGCCGGCGTAGACGTAGATCGCGGGCACGTTCATGCGCGCGATCGCCATCATCCCGCCCGGCATGTTCTTGTCGCAGCCGCCAACCACCAGGACGCCGTCCATCATCTGACCGTTGACCGCGGTCTCGATGGCGTCGGCGATCACCTCGCGCGACACGAGCGAGTACTTCATGCCCTCGGTGCCCATGCCGATGCCGTCGGTGACGGTGGGCACGCCGAAGACCTGCGGCTTGGCGCCGGCTGCTTCCAGTGCCGCCATGGCGCGATCGACCAGCGGCTGAATGCCCGCGTTGCACGGATTCATCGTCGAATGGCCGTTGGCCACGCCGACGATGGGCTTGTCGAAATCGCCGTTCTTGAAACCCACCGCGCGCAGCATGGCGCGGTTCGGGGAACGCGCCACCCCTTGGGTGATCAATCGGCTGCGCCAGTTGTCCGCCATCCGTCCCTCCTCTGAGCGACCGCTTTGTTCGAAGCCGCGTAGTTTCGCGCTTCGCGGCATTCGCTGTCCAATATATCATTCGTACAGTACTGATAGCTTCCGCAAATCTCATGGAACTGCGCCACCTGCGCTACTTCGTGACGGTCGCGGAGGAACTGCACTTCGGGCGCGCGGCCGAGAAGCTGCGGATTTCGCAACCGCCGCTGTCGATGCAGATCCGCGCGCTGGAAAAGGAGCTGGGCGTGAGCCTCCTGAACCGTACCCAACGCCACGTGTCGCTCACGCAGGCCGGCAATGCGCTTCTCGGAGAAGCCCGTCAGGTTCTGGCGCGCGTGGAGCAGGCGGTGCTGATCACGCGCCGCGCGGGGCGCGGGGAGATCGGGGAGCTCGTCATCGGGTTCATCAGCGTGGCCGACTACAACGTACTGCCCATCGTGCTGCGCGAATTCAGGAAGCGCTATCCGATGGTCAACCTCACGCTGCGCGAAGCCACGAGCGACGCGCTGATCGAGGGGCTCGTCAACGGGCGCATCGATGTGGCTTTCGCGCTGCCGCCCATCGCGGAGCCGGCGCTCGAGTCGGCGGCGATCCTGCGAGAGCCGTTGATCGTTGCGCTCCCGCAGCGCCATGCGCTGGCCCGCGGCAGCGGCCGCGTGCCGCTTCCGGCGCTGGCCGGCTCGCCGTTCATCCTGTTTCCGCGGCGAATGGCGCCCGGCCTGTACGACGACATCGTGAGCTTCTGCCGCAGCGCCGGCTTCAGCCCGCGCGTGGAGCAGGAGGCGGTGCAGATGCAGACCATCGTCAGCCTGGTGTCCGCGGAGCTGGGCGTGGCGCTTATCCCGCAGTCGCTGAAGAATCTGCAACGCACCGGCGTGGTGTACAAGGCGCTGCGCGAAGCGGGTCCCCTGACCGAGATCCACCTCGCCTGGCGGCGCGGCGACGCGCTGCCCGTGCTAAAACTCTTCATCGACCTCGCGCGAACGCTGGCGCCGCACGCGGTATCGAGATCAGGGCGCGCCGGCCGCCGATGAGCGAATCGTGGCAGTTCTGCCTCGAAGACGAGGACGCCACGCTGGCACTCGGCGCGAAGCTGGCAGGGCTGCTGCAGCCGGGAATGTACATCGCGCTGCGCGGCGAGCTGGGCAGCGGCAAGACCACGCTCGTGCGCGGCATGCTGCGTGCGCTGGGCCATGACGGAC
The DNA here is from genome assembly GCA_035560005.1 of Burkholderiales bacterium. Classification (NCBI taxonomy): domain Bacteria; kingdom Pseudomonadati; phylum Pseudomonadota; class Betaproteobacteria; order Burkholderiales; species Burkholderiales bacterium. The sequence continues at coordinate 44,471 of DATMAN010000090.1, forward strand.
ACGTAAAGAGCCCGACCTACGCGCTGGTTGAAGCGTACGAGGTTTCCGGGCTAAACTTCTATCACTTTGATTTTTATCGGTTCGCCGATCCGCACGAGCTGATCGATGCAGGACTGCGGGAAGCCTTCAACGGCACCGCGGTCTGCGTCGTTGAGTGGCCGGAGCGAGCCGAAGGTTTCTTGCCCCGCCCGGATCTCAGCGTGACGCTCCGCGTGTCGGGCCAGGGCCGCACGGCGCTGATCGAGGCGCAGTCGGAGATCGGAAAAGATTGCTTACGGCGGTTACAGCCCTGAAAACCAGAACGCAAAATCTCTCGCTGAGCCGGTGGCTTCGCGGCGTCGTGGGCGCGGCCTTGCTCGTGCCGCTCTCCCAGGCCCTTGCGGGCACCCCGATCACTGCGGCGCGCCTGTGGCCCGGACCGGAGTACACGCGGCTGACGATCGAGAGTCCCTCGCCCCTGACCTACAACGCCTTCTCGATCACCGCGCCGGAGCGCCTGGTACTCGATCTGGAAGGCATCGAACCCAGTCCGGCGCTCGACGAACTCCCAGCGCGGGTGTCCGCCGACGATCCGTTCGTCGCTTCCATCCGGTTGGGACGCTACAAGCCCGGCGTGGTGCGCATCGTGCTGGACCTCAAGCAATCGGCCAATCCGCAACTGTTCGTGCTCAAACCGGTCGGCGACTACGGGCACCGGCTGGTGCTCGATGTGTATCCCACCGTGCCGGTCGATCCGATCTTGGCCTTGCTGCGCGAGCAGGAGGCCGCTCGGGCGACACCGCAACCGCCGCCGGGGGGCGCTGCGGGCCGGCCAAGGGCGCCAGAGCCCCCGGCACAGCAGATGTTGCGCCTCGTGACGGTCGCCATAGACGCGGGACACGGCGGCGAGGATCCTGGTGCCAAAGGACGCCGCGGCACCTACGAAAAGCACATCACGCTTGCGATCGCGCGCAAGCTCAAGACACTGGTCGATGCCGAGCCGGGCATGCGCGGCGTGCTGATTCGCGACGGCGACTACTTCGTCGCACTCGCCGAGCGCGTACAGAAAGCGCGCAAGGTGCAGGCGGACCTCTTCGTTTCGATTCACGCCGACGCTTATATCAAGCCGCACGCACGCGGATCCTCGGTGTTCGCGCTGTCCGAGCGCGGCGCGACCTCTGCCGCGGCCAACTGGCTGGCGAAAAAGGAAAACGAGGCAGACCTGATCGGCGGCGTGAACATCGACGTGGAAGACGTGACGCTGAAACAGGTACTCATCGACCTGTCCCAGACAGCGACGATCAACGACAGCCTGAAACTCGGGCGCGCGGTGCTGGGCGAACTGGGTGACGTGAACGACCTGCACAAGGCGCACGTCGAGCAGGCAGGGTTCGCTGTGCTCAAGGCGCCCGACATTCCTTCAATCCTGGTGGAGACGGCGTTCCTGACCAATCCGGAGGAAGAACTCAAACTGCGCGACGAAAAGTACCAGGACAAGCTCGCGGCCGCGATCTTCGCGGGCATCAAGAAGTACTTCGCCGCCAATCCGCCAGTGGTGAGGAACAAGCTGGTGCAGAATTGAATGCGGTCGGCAGCCGCGCCGGGCGCTCGGCACGACAAAGCCCGACAAGCTAACCAGGGGGACAGGCAGTCTCGGCAGGCAGTGTCCGGATGTCCGGCTGTGGCGGTGTCCTGGGCGACTGGGTGGCAAGAGTTGCTCTTGCCTTTCCTCCTTGTTCTTCGCATTGAGACACTGGTGCCGGCCTTGGTCCGGCCTCCTCGGCGCTGCCGGTGAAATCGATCGTCGGAATCCTCCTGGCCGCCGGAAGCGGCTCGCGTTTTGGCGGCGACAAGCTCCTCGCGTCGCTTCCTGATGGTCGTGCGGTGGGACTCGCCGCCTACCGCAACCTGAGGATGGCGCTCGACGACGTGCGGGTCGTGGTACGCGCGCGCGATGCGAAGCTGCGCGCGATGTTCGAACAGGAAGGCGCCGCGATCGTCGAGTGCGCGGATGCACAGCTCGGCATGTCGCGCAGCCTTGTGGCCGGCGTGCGCTCCGCGCGTAGTGGCGATGGCTGGGTGATCGCGCTTGGCGACATGCCGTTCGTGAAGCCCGCGACAGCACGCCGGATCGCCGAGACTATTCTGCATGGCGCACCGATCGCACTGCCCTCATATCGCGGCGAGCGAGGCCAGCCAGTGGCGTTTTCCAGCCGATTGAAGGAGGAGCTGCTCGCGATCAGCGGTGACGAGGGCGCGCGCTCGGTCGTTCAACGGCATTGGGCGCAGGTGAAGATCGTCGAGTGCGACGATCCCGGCGTCCTGCGCGACATCGACGTCCCCGAGGATCTGCGGGAATAGGTATACGACGCGGGTGCCCGGGGCTTTTTCTTGAGCGTTGTCGCGGGAACGCTCAAGGACGCAGGACGACGGCGCGCAGGTTGCCGGTGACGTTGAGGCTGTTCTGCAGCCGCTGGGCCTGCGAGCGCAGTTCGACGTGGACCCGACCGCTGACGTCCTGATCGGGCGCGATGTCGAAGCTGCCGCTGGCATTGAGGATGCCGGCGGCGAGGCGGACGTTGCGGTACTGATAGCGGCCGTTGGCGATCAACAGCGACCCGGACAGCTCTTCGAACTTGGTCGACCCGCCCTGCGTACCCTGCCGTCCCACCTGCAGCGCCCGCACGAGGTCGACCCCGTCCAGGTTACCGCGGCGCACGAGGAAGCTCGTCTCTACGCGTGGCGCATCGAACAGGATGGCCAGGCGATCGGATTGCAGCGCGAAGCGACCCTTGCCTTCGGCTTCTCCGGAGCTGCGCGCGTCCTTGGTGAACGCCGCGAGCAGCGACTCGGTCTGGATCCGGGCGAACTCGAAATCGCCATCGGCGCGCCAGCCACCGCTCCACGATACCCGGGCGCTGCCCTTGACCGCGCCGCCGTACAACCGGGCATCGAATTCCGCGAGCTCAAGCGCTTCTGTGCTCGCCACACCTTTCGCCGCGAAATCCGTGAACTCCACCGGCGGACCGATCGGCGGCGTCCATCCCTTGCCCGAAATCGAGACGTCCATCCGGCCGTCTTTCGGCACGATCTCGACCGTGAGCTTGTTGTCCACGGTGGCGATGTCGGTCCTCGCGATGGTTCCGTCCGGCCTCAACTGCATGTGGACGTTGAGTGCAGGCAAGGCAATGTCGCGCATGCCCACCTTCGCGCCGCGCAATACCAGCCGACCGATCTGCACCGACTTGTCCGCCAGTGCCGCATCCAGCCAGCCGGGCAGACGCTGCAGGACTTGCTCCTCCATGTTGACGCCCTCGACCTCGACCTCCCGGACGACCTTGACCTCGCCAAACAGCGAAGCGAGTTCTGGTGAGAGGCGCACCTTCGCGATCTTGACGTCCTGGGTGGTCCCTATGGCCACGCTTTCCAGGGTCAGATCGAATCCGGACAGGGCGGACATTCGCACCGACTGGATCGAGACCGGTTCCTTGATGTGCCCGGAGGCCAGTTTTTCGATCGCCGGAATGTAGCCGCTCAGCGGCATGAACTCGATGACCGCCAGCGCCAGTCCGATCACGATCGCCAGGCCGATCGCCACGCCCTTGAAGCGGTCGATCGGCGAACGGACCTTGCCTTGTCTTTTCAGCGCCTCGAGCTCGCGGCGCTTGCGTTCGGCTTCCTCGGCTGCCTTGCGCTTGCGCGCCAGCTCTTCCTCCCGCGCCCGCCGGTCAGCCTCGATCCTGGCTTCCTCGGCGCGCCGCTTTTCCTCCGCTTCGCGCTTCTTGCGCTCCTCTTCTTCCTGGATCTTGCGCTGGTATTCCTCCTCGCGCCGGCGCTCGCGTGCCCGGCGCTCTTCTTCCTCGCGCTGCATGCGGGCGCGGATTTCGGCCTCTTCCGCCGCACGCCGCTCGGCCTCGAGCCGCGCCTCTTCTTCGCGCTGCGCACGCTCCATGGCGAGCCGCGCCTGCTCGGCCTCGAACTGCTGGCGCGCCTCCTCTTCCGCGCGCTTGCGCAGAGCTTCCTGCTGGCGCTCGAACTCCGCCATGAAATCGACGCTTGCCGGTTCGCCCACCGGCGGCAGATCGATCTCTTGCACTTCCACGGCGGGGAACGGCACGTCTTCTTCCCGCCGCCTGCGCTCCTCTTCGTGCCGGCGGGCATCCTCCTCGGCCCGGCGACGATCTTCTTCTGCGCGACGGCGATCTTCTTCCCGGCGTCGCGCTTCCTCTTCCTCGCGGCGCCTGCGCTCCTCTTCTTCCCTGCGGCGTCGTTCCTCCTCTTCGCGCCGCCTGCGCTCTTCTTCTTCTCGGCGCAGGCGCTCCTCTTCCTCGCGGCGCTTGCGCTCTTCCTCTTCCCGCCTTCTGCGTTCCTCCTCTTCGCGCCGTTTGCGTTCTTCTTCCTCGCGGCGCATACGCTCTTCCTCCTCGCGTCTGCGTCGCTCCTCCTCTTCGCGCTTCCTGCGTTCTTCTTCCTCGCGGCGCTTGCGTTCGGCTTCTTCGCGCTGCTTGCGTGCCTGCTCCTCGCGCCTGCGGCGCTCCTCCTCTTCGCGCCGCCTGCGCTCTTCTTCCTCGCGGCGGCGGCGATCGTCCTCTTCCCGCTTCTTGCGCTCGACCTCGTCTCTCGCGGCCTGCTCGGCGGCCTCCCGCGCTTTGCGCTCGGCCTCTTCCTTGGCCTTCGCCTCCAGCGCCTTGCGTTCGGCTTCGAGGACCTTGGACAGATCGCGCGTGGTCCTGGCCATCTCTTCGGCTTGGCGCCGGGCCTTGCGTTCCGTTTCCTCCCGCATCTTGAGCGCGGCCGCCTCCTTCGCCTTGCGCTCGGCCTCGATCTTTGCCAGCCTGGCCGCTTCCTCGCGCGCGGCCTGCGCGGCGGCTTCCTTCTTCTTGCGCTCTTCTTCCTCCCGTTTGCGCCGGGCTTCGGCCTCGGCTCTCATGCGCTCGGCTTCCTCGCGCGCGCGCATCTCGGTCAGACTGCTCTGGTAGATCTTCTTGCCAGGAGGAAGCGACTGGGTGAAGTCCAGATCGTCGACGTAGGAGGTGTCGGCCGGCGGGACGGTGCTGATGCCGCCGGAGAGCGCGGCGAATTCCTTGATGTAGCCGCCCTCCTCAAGCTGCCGAATGCAGCGCGAGACTTCCGCGTCGGACAGCTTGGCTTTGACGGCGAGGTCGGCGACGCTGGATTTGCCGTCGATCAGCGTGAGGACCCGGACCAGCTCGCGCGAAAGCTTGCCGCCCTTGTTCTTGATCTCCAAGACTCCTTTTCCGGTCTTGGAGTAGATCGTCTTCAGGTCCATCTCGCCGTTAGTCGACTCCCGACTGGGATGCCCTCAATGGTTTGGCGGGCCGCGCTCGCGGGCGCGGTGAACAGCGGGGCCCTTTTCCCTCGACAGGCCGTGCGGGCAAAGCCCTCGAGGTTCGTGCAACGCGGCAGCGCTTCCCGGAACCGGACGGCCTATTATAGGCTGCGGATGAGGCCGGCCGCGCAATTCCTGCCGTGGCCGGCCGCAAGATCAGATGGCCTTGAAGATGTCCTCGACGACCTTCTTGGCGTCGCCGAACACCATCATGGTCTTGTCCATGTAAAACAGGTCGTTGTCCAGGCCGGCGTAGCCCGTGGCCATCGAGCGCTTGACCACCAGCACGGTGCGCGCTTTGTGCACCTCCAGGATCGGCATGCCGTAAATCGGACTGCCCGGCACATTGGCGGCGGGATTGACCACGTCGTTGGCACCCAGCACCAGCACCACGTCGGTGGTCGAGAAGTCGTTGTTGATCTCCTCCATCTCGAACACCTGGTCGTAGGGGATCTCGGCCTCGGCCAGCAGAACGTTCATGTGCCCCGGCATGCGGCCGGCTACCGGGTGGATGGCGTAGCGCACGTTGACGCCCTTCTCGCGCAGCTTGTCCGCCATTTCCTTCACCGCGTGCTGCGCGCGCGCCACCGCCAGCCCGTAGCCCGGAACGATGATGACCGATTCGGCGTTGGACAGCAGGAAGGCGGCGTCTTCCGGGCTGCCGCTCTTGTAGTTCTTCTGCTTGCCGGCGTCCGCGCTCTCCGCGCCCGTGGCGCCGAAGCCGCCGAGAATCACGTTGAAGAACGAGCGGTTCATCGCCTTGCACATGATGTAGGACAGAATCGCGCCCGAGCTGCCTACCAGCGAGCCGGAGATGATGAGCATCGTGTTGTTGAGCGAAAACCCGATGCCCGCCGCGGCCCAGCCGGAATAGCTGTTGAGCATCGAGATGACCACCGGCATGTCGGCCCCACCGATGGGAATGATGATGAGCACACCCAGCACGAAGGCGATGGCGGTCATGACGACGAAGGGCAACCAGCTTTGCTCGACCACGAAGGCCACCCCGAACAGGATCATCACCACCGCGAGCGCGAGATTCAGCCAGTGCTGACCTTGGAAAACCACCGGCGCGGATCCGATCTTGCCGGAGAGCTTGCCGAAGGCGATCACCGAGCCGCTGAAAGTGATGGCGCCGACGAAGGTGCCGATGAACAGCTCCAGGCGGTTGCCGCGCGGAATCGTTCCTTCCGCCGTCACGATGCCGTAGGCATCGGGGTCATGCACCGCGGCGATGGCGATCAGCACGGCGGCCAGGCCGACCAGCGAATGCATCGCCGCCACCAGCTCGGGCATCTGCGTCATCTGGATGCGGCGCGCCACGATCGCACCCACGGTGCCTCCCGCCGCAATCCCCAGCACGATAAGCAGCCAATTCGTGGTCAGCGTGAGCGTGGTCAGTACGGCGAGCGCCATGCCCACGATGCCGAACAGGTTGCCGCGGCGGGCTGTCGTCGGAGAACTCAACCCTTTGAGCGAAAGGATGAAGAACACCGAGGCGACGAGGTAGGCGAGGGCGACTTGATTGGCGGACATGGACGGTTCCTGGTGCCGGAGAGCGGAAGGACGGCGGCGCTCAGCGGCCCTTCTTGTCTCCTTTGGACTGTTTCGTCCTGAACATCTCCAGCATGCGCTGAGTGACAAGGAAGCCGCCGAACACGTTCACGCTCGCGAGCACCACCGCGGCAAAGCCCAGCGCGGTGCCCCAGTCGATCGGTTGCGGCCCGGCCGCAAGCATCGCGCCGACGATGATGATTCCCGAGATCGCGTTGGTCACCGACATCAGTGGCGTATGCAGCGCGGGAGTCACGTTCCACACCACGTGATAGCCGACGAAGATCGCCAGTACGAACACCGTCAGGTTCACCATGATCGGGTCGATCGCTTCAGTCATCTCTTCCCCCTCCGTAACGCGAAAGACGCCCGGCTACGCGCCCTCATTGTTGCCTGGCAAGCTGTCCATCGATGCAGGCTAACGAGCCCGCCACGATTTCGTCCTGCCGGTTGATGCTGAATTTGCCGGTCTTCTGGTCGAGCAGCAGCGCCAAAAAGTTCAGCAGGTTGCGCGCGTACAGCGCGCTGGCGTCGGCGGCGACGAGCGCCGGCAGATTGGTGAACCCGACGATGTGCACGCCGTGCTTGACCACCACCTTGTCGGGCTCCGACAGCGGACAGTTGCCGCCCTGCTCCACGGCCATGTCCACGATGACCGAACCCGGCTTCATGCTCTTGACCATCTCCTCGGTCACCAGCACCGGCGCCGGACGTCCCGGGATGAGGGCGGTGGTGATGACGATGTCCGCCTGCCTGATGCGCTCGGCGATCAGGGCCGCCTGGCGCCTGCGGTAGTCCTCGCCCATGTCGCGTGCATAGCCGCCCTGCCCCTTGGCCAGCTCCTGCTCCGCTTCGGTGAGCGGGACTTCGATGAACTTTGCGCCCAGAGATTCGACCTGCTCCTTGGTTTCGGGACGCACGTCGGTTGCCTCGACCACCGCACCGAGGCGCTTGGCGGTAGCGATCGCCTGCAGTCCAGCCACGCCCACTCCCATCACGATCACGCGCGCGGCCTTCACCGTGCCGGCCGCGGTCATCAGCATCGGCATCATCCGCTGGTAAGTGTTGGCCGCGATCAGCACCGCCTTGTAGCCGCCGACATTGGCTTGCGAAGAGAGCGCGTCCATCGACTGCGCCCGCGAAATGCGCGGCAGCCATTCCAAGGCGAAGGCCGTGACGCCCTGGCGTGCCAGGGCCAGCAGATTCTCGGTCCGGTGCGGCTGCAGCAACCCGATCACGACCTGCCCTTTGCGCAGCCAATGCAGCTCCGAAGGCTCCGGGCCGCGCACTTTCAGGATCAGCTCCGCCCGGTCGTATACCTCGGCTGCCGCTTGAACCAGCGTGGCCCCCGCAGCTTCGAACTCCGCGTCGGGAATCGAGCAGCCACGGCCCGCTCCGGTCTGCACCAGCACCTGGTTGACACCGCCGACCGACAGCTTCCTGACCGTTTCGGGGGTCGCGGCCACCCGCGTTTCACCCGCGCGTGTTTCCGCCGGAACGCCGATGAGCATGGATCAGAACTCCTCCCGTCGATGGAGCAGCCGCCACGAATCTCGGAGTGTCATCTGGACCGGCGGCAAGGGATTTGCAGCGGCGCATTATAGGGGAAGCTTTCGCAGTGCATCAAACGTTTCCGGTCGGTCGAGGCGCTGTGACTATAATGGGCCATGCCTGCCATTCGCCTGCTGCCCGACCTGCTGATCACCCAGATCGCCGCGGGTGAAGTGATCGAGCGCCCGGCATCAGCGCTCAAGGAATTGCTCGAAAACAGCCTGGACGCAGGCGCCACGGAGGTCTCGGTCCAGCTCACCGAAGGCGGCGCGCGCAAGATCCGTGTCGCCGACGATGGAAGCGGAATCGAGAGGGACGATCTGCCGCTCGCTCTGGCGCGCCACGCCACCAGCAAGATCGCCTCGCTGGAAGACCTAGAATCCGTTGCCAGTCTGGGCTTTCGCGGCGAAGCACTGGCCTCGCTCGCCGCGGTTTCGCATCTCACCTTGATCAGCCGCGCGGCCGGCGACGCCCATGCCTGGAAGATCGAATCGAGCGCTGGCCTGTGCTCCGAGCCTCAGCCCGCCGCGCTGGCGCGCGGCACGGCGGTGGAAGCGGCAGATCTTTACTTCAATACCCCGGCCCGGCGCAAGTTCCTCAAGACTGCGGCCACCGAGTATGCGCATTGCGAGGAAGCATTCAAGCGCATCGCGCTGTCGCGCCCCGGCGTGCGGTTCACGCTCGCGCACAACGGGCGCACGCAATGGCGGCTCGAATCCGGTTCGGCGACCGAGCGCGTGCACGCATTGCTGGGTGCGGAATTCCGCGACGCCGCGCTGCCGGTGCAGGCGCAGAGCGGGTCGTTTCGACTCTCCGGCCTGATCGCGCAGCCCGCCTACGCGCGCGCCGCGCGCGATGCCCAGTACTTCTTCGTCAACGGCCGCTACGTGCGCGACCGCATGCTGGCGCACGCGGTGCGCGAGGCCTACCACGACGTGCTGCATCACGACAGACACGCGGCATTCGTGCTGTTTCTGGAGATCGATCCGCACCTGGTGGACGCAAACGTTCATCCGACCAAAATCGAAGTGCGCTTTCGCGAGCCGCAGGCCGTGCACCGGTTCGTCTTTCACGCCCTGGACCGCACTCTCGCGGCCACTTCCGCCGGAGCGGCCACGGGTTCGACAGCCGCGATGCCGATCGCGCGCGCCCAGACCGTCCCCGCCGGTGCCGTGCCTGCGCAGGCAGCAATGGGGCTGCGGGCGCATGAGCCCTCGGCGTTTTACTCGGCGCTGTTCGGCGAAGGCGCACCACCGCAGGCGATGGTACCGAGCGCAGCGCAGCCGGAGGAGGACGATCATCCCTTGGGCTTCGCGCTTGGCCAGCTCTCGGGCACCTACATCCTGGCGCAGAACCGCAGCGGCCTGGTGGTGGTCGACATGCACGCCGCGCACGAGCGCATTCTCTACGAAAAGCTCAAACAGGCGCTGGACGCGGACCGCATCCCTGCCCAGCAGCTGCTCATCGCCGCGACCCTGGCGGCAGGTCCGCTGGAAGTGGCCGCTGCCGAGGAGCATCGCGCCTTGCTCGCGCAACTGGGTTTTGACCTCGCCGTCATCGCGCCCAACGCGATCGCCGTGCGCGCCGTGCCGGCGCTGCTGCGCGAAGCCGACGCTGCGCAGCTTGCGCGCGAGGTACTGGGCGAGATCGCGCGCTTCGGGGGCAGCCGCGTGCTGACCGAGCGGCGCAACGAGCTGCTCGCCACGCTGGCCTGCCACTGCGCGGTGCGCGCTCATCGCAGCCTTACGCTACCCGAAATGAATGTCCTGCTGCGCGCAATGGAAACCACAGAGCGCTCCGGCCAGTGCAATCACGGCCGCCCCACCTGGTTCCAGATCACGCTGGGGGAGCTCGACAAGATGTTCTTGAGAGGGAGGTAAGACGCAAAGCGCCGGGCGTGCGGGGTGAGCCGGGAGCAAGCGCGAGCAGAGTCGGCTTGCCAGCCATTCCGGCCCGCTGCTCCGACTCACCCGACCCAGATCGCCGCGCCGTTCTTGCCGCTTGCCTCACCACCTACGATGACTTCCTCGCGTCTTGCTATTCCCGGGTCGGGCCAGGACCGGCCGGTGGCGATCCTTTTGATGGGTCCCACGGCGAGCGGCAAGACCCTGACCGCGATCGAGCTGGCCCGACGTTTTCCGGTCGAGATCATCAGCGTGGACTCGGCGCAGGTCTATCGGGGGATGAACATCGGGACCGCCAAGCCCGATGTCGCCACGCGCCTGAAGGTTCCGCATCATCTGATCGATGTCATCGATCCCACCCAGTCCTACTCCGCGGCGCAGTTTCGTGAAGACGCACTGGCGCTGATGCACGATATCGTCGGCCGCGGCCGCATCCCGCTGCTGGTCGGCGGAACGATGCTCTACTTCAAGTCCCTGTCCGAAGGTCTGAGCGACCTGCCGCAAGCCGACCCGGCCATCCGCCAGGTGATCGATGCCATGGCCGCGGACGCGGGATGGCCGGTGATGCACGCGGAGCTGCGGCGTATCGACCCGGGCACCGCCGCGCGACTCGCTCCCAACGACGCCCAGCGCATCCAGCGCGCCCTGGAGGTGTACTACCTCACCGGCAGGCCGATGTCGGAACTTTTGACGCACGCACGCGAACAGCCGCCGTTCGAACTGGTACGCATCGCCCTGAGGCCCGCTGACCGGACGCGGCTGCACGAGCGCATCGCGGCGCGGTTCGAAGAGATGCTCGAGTTGGGACTGATCGCCGAGGTGCGTGAGTTGCGCGCCGCCTACGACCTGAATCCCGAGCTGCCTTCGATGCGCTGCGTCGGTTATCGCCAGGTGTGGCAATACCTGGAAGGCCAATTCGGACTCAAGACGCTGCGAGAGAAGGGTGTGGCCGCCACGCGGCAGCTGGCCAAACGACAACTGACCTGGCTGCGGGCGCTGCGCGACGCTCAGGCGTTCGACTGCTTGGCGGAAGACCTGCCGGAGCGCGTTGGCGCCTGGCTCGAGCAGAAACTGAAGATGCTGGCGCTCAAGGCACCCGGGGCGCCGTGAGCGCCCCGGGGCGGAGCCGCAGCTACATCAAAGCGGCGATGCCGGCCTCCGCGATCTGCGCATCCTGCTGCGAGGTGACGCCTGACACTCCGATCGCGCCCACCAGTTGCCCGCCGACCGCGATCGGCACCCCGCCTTCGAGCAGCGTGACCTCGCCGAGGCTCATGATGGAAGGCCGCGTCTTGGCCAGATCGTCAAAGACTTTGGTGGGCCGCCGAAATGCCGCGGCCGTCTTCGCCTTGCCGATCGCCACGTCGACGCTGCCGGTTTGCGTGCCGTCCATGCGTTGCAGATAGACGAGGTGTCCGCCGTCGTCGACGATCGCGATCACCACGTTCCAGTTGTTCTTCTTGGCCTCGGCTTCGGCGGCCATGGCGATCTTCTTGGCCGCCTCCAGCGTGAGCACCTTCTTGTCGGCAAGCTGGGCGTGAACGCCCGAGGACGCGACGGTGAGGCAGGCCGCAACGGCCGCTGCGAACAGTCTCCTGATCATTGGCTCCTCCTTTTCGTTGCTCGTTGGTTGCTCGAACTCGATGTCGCCGGCGCCAGCCGGCGCGGCCCCGGTGAGGAAACGCGCCGGCTAAGATAACGCCAGCATGCGCCGCGCGCAAATCAGTCCTTGTCTTCGATCTTCGCGCCTGCCGCGCCGCGCGCGAACGCGATGCGAACCCGCTCGCCGAGCGCCAGTCGGGCGGCGTCGCGCACGATTTCGCCCTGCGGCGTCGTGACAATGCTGTAGCCCCGCTCCAGCACCGCGCGCGGACTGAGGTGCTCGAGGTGCGCGCGGATCGCCAGCAGCCGCTGCCCCCGGCGCTCCAGTTGCAACCGAGTCGAGGCGCACAGGCGCTCGCCAAGGCCCCGGCATCGCTGAGCAAGGCCTGGCAGATCCGGTCTGGCTGCACCCAGGCGGGCCGCGATCGCCTGCACCCGATGCGCGGCGACGTCCAAACGGTGGCGGATCGCGCCGCCCAACCGGGCGCGTAGATGCTGCAAGTGCTCGCTGCCCGCGACGATCAGGTTCGCCGGATGGACCAGCCGCTTGCCAAGGTAATCCACCGATTGCATGCGGCTTTCGATGGCGTGCCGCAGGCCGCGGGCCAGCCGGCGGCGCAGCGCGTCGAGCCGCTGCGAGAGCTCGGCGCGATCCGGGCTGGCGGCCGCGGCGGCCGCGGTGGGGGTGGGCGCACGCAGATCGGCGACGAAATCGGCGATGGTGAAGTCCGTCTCGTGGCCGATGCCCGTGATCACCGGCATCGGGCATTGGGCGATGGCCCGGGCGACGACTTCCTCGTTATAGGCCCACAGATCTTCCACGCTGCCTCCGCCTCGGCAGACGAGCAGTACATCGACCTCGGCCCGCGCAGCGGCCGTGCGGATGGCTTGCGCGATTCGCTCCGCCGAGCCTTCTCCCTGGACGGGCGCCGGATAGACCACGACCGCGATGGCGGGCATCCTGCGGCCGAGCGTCGTGAGCACGTCGCGCAAGGCTGCGGCCGCCGGCGAGGTCACCACCCCGATCGAATGCGGGAACGCGGGAATTCGCCGCTTGCGCTCCTGGGCGAACAGTCCCTCCAGTTCGAGCTTGGACTTCAGCCGCTCGAAGGCCTCGAACAGCAGGCCGATTCCGGCGCGTCGGATCGTTTCGACATTGAGCTGAAATTCGCCGCGCGGCTCGTAGAGCGTGGGCAGCGCCCGCACCTCGACCTGCATGCCGTTCGCAAGCGCGAAGTCGATCAGCGCGGCTTTGTGGCGGAAGAAGACGCAGCGCACCTGGGCCTGCGCGTCCTTGAGCGAGAAATAGCAGTGGCCGGAAGCGGCGCGCGTGAAGTTGGAGATCTCGCCCGCCACCCATACGAGCGGGAAGCCGGACTCGACCAGTTCCCTGGCGCGTCTGTTGAGTTCGCCAACCGAGATAACCGGCGCGGTGATCAGTGCTTCATTCACGCGCCGATTCTACGTCGCGCGCGCAGCCCAATCGTGCATGCAGCCCGCAGGGCGCTGCACGACCTGACTCCCACGAGGGGCCGTCCACAGCGGTCATGAAGACGTAACGTTGTCGCCTCGAAAGCCGCGCCATGGCTAGGGGGTGTTTCGCAAGCCATTGAAGTATAAAAACAATATTCGTCGCACAAAAAATCAGCGCGATCAGAAAAATTGTTGCGGAAAGGCCACTTATCGCGCCTTTGCGCGGCTTGCCCACATAGTTATCCACAACAACTGTGGACAAATTCAAGGCGCTTGAACAGGCCTCTTTCTGCCCGTCAAGAGGCATTCAAGCGCGAGCGTGGTCTTCTTGCTGGCGTGTGCCCGGCAGTTTGTTTAAAGTGCGCGCTTTCTCAAAGGAGCCTTCGGAGCGCGCGCGTGATCGAAATCATCCAGGCCGCAGGCTGGCCGATCTGGCCCATCATCCTGTGCTCGGTCATCGCGATCGGCATCATCGGCGAGCGCTTCTATTCGCTGCGCCAGAACGTCGTCGCGCCGCGCGATGTCCTTCCCCGGGTCATTCAGGAGTATCGCCAGAGCGGCGTCAGCAGCGAAATGCTGGGCAACCTCGCTGCCGGCTCGCTGCTCGGCAAGGTGCTCGCGGCCGGGCTGAAGAACGTCAAGAGCCCGCGCGAGGTCATGAAGGAATCGATCGAGGAGGCGGGCCGCGCGGCGGCGCACGAACTCGACCGTTTTCTGACCACGCTCGGAACCATCGCCACCATGGCCCCGTTGCTGGGGCTGCTCGGCACCATCATCGGCATGATCGAGATCTTCGGCGCATCCGCGCCGAGCGGCATGACCGATCCGGCAGCGCTTGCGCACGGCATTTCCATCGCGCTCTACAATGCCGCCTTCGGCATCATCGTGGCGGTACCCAGCCTGGTTTTTTATCGGCATTTCCGCGCCAAGGCCGAGTCTCTGGTCGTGGAGATGGAGCTGCAGGCCATCAAGATGGTGGAGATCATCCATGGTGAACGCAGCGTCTGAGCGGCCGCGACGTCACATGCCGGTCGCTGCGCCTCGCGCCGTGGCCTCGGAGCGCTGGCGATGGGCCTGAACTTCCGGCGCGGGCGGCTGCAGGACGAGCCGGAGATCAATCTGGTGCCGTTCATCGACATCCTGCTGGTCATCGTCATCTTTCTGTCGGTGACCACCACCTATTCCAAGTACTCCGAACTGCAGATCAACCTCCCCACGGCGGAAGCCAACAGGCCGCAGGAACGGCCCAACGAAGTCCTGGTCGCCGTGTCCGCCAGCGGACAGTACACGATCAACCGCAGTGTCGTCGCATTCACCAACGTGCTCGCCTTCGCGGGCGAGCTGCAACGGGCGGCGGGCGGCAATCCGGATCCGGTCGTCGTGATCAACGCCGACCAGAACGCCACCCACCAGTCGGTGATCAACGTGATGGAAGCGGCGCGTCTGGCCGGTTTCGGGCGCATCACCTTCACGACGCAACATCGCTAGCGCACAGCACCGGGCGCCACATTCTCCGGATCTGCGTGAGCCTGCGCAGCCGAACCGATTTGCCCGGCTTCTTCGTCCCGTGCACGCTCTTCATGAACACTGGCGGCGCCGTACCTGGGTCTCGGCGCTGCTGCTGCCGCTGGCCGCGCTCTTCGCGCTGGTCTGCGGCCTGCGGCGCCTGGCCTACCGGCGGGGATGGCTGGCATCCCGGCGCCTGGCGGTACCGGTGATTGTCGTCGGCAACATCAGTGCCGGCGGCACGGGCAAGACCCCGCTGGTCCTGTGGCTCGTGCAGCGGCTGCGCGAGCGCGGTTTCAAGCCGGGCATCGTCAGCCGCGGCTATGGCGGGACGGGCGAATGTCGCGAAGTGCGGCCGGACGCCGACCCGAGCCAGGCGGGAGACGAGCCGGTGCTGCTCGCCGCGCGCAGCCGCTGCCCGGTGTGGATCGGCACGCGGCGCGGCGTGGCTGCGGCGCGGTTGCTCGCGGCGCATCCCGAGTGCGACGTACTGGTGAGCGACGATGGCTTGCAGCATTACGCGCTGGCGCGCAACGTCGAGATTGCCGTGATCGATGGGCAAACCGGGCTGGGCAACGGCCGGTTGCTGCCCGCCGGCCCGCTGCGCGAACCGCCATCCAGGCTCGGACGTTGCGATGCGGTGGTGGTGAACGGCGCCGAGGGGCAGCCGCCGCCCGGATGGTTCGAGATGCACCTGGAAGGCGACACGCTGTACAACCTGCGCGACCCCGCGCTGCGCCGATCGGCATCGGCGCTGCGCGGTCGCCACGTCCATGCGATCGCCGGCATCGGCAATCCCGAACGCTTCTTTTCGCATCTGCGGCGCCTCGGGCTGTCGATCACCGCTCACGCTTTTCCGGATCATCACCGGTTCTCTCCCGCGGATCTGGACCTGCCGGACGCGGATGCCGTCGTGATGACGGAGAAGGATGCGATAAAATGCCGGGCGTTCGCGCGCGACAACTGGTGGGCTCTTCCGGTCGAGGCGCGAGTCGATCCCCTTCTCCTCGAGACCGTGCTCGAAAAGGTTTCACGCCGTGGATCCCAAGCTGCTTGACATTCTGGTCTGCCCGCTCTGCAAGGGGCCCCTCGTCTATCGCAAGGCCGACCAAGAGTTGATTTGCCGGCCCTGCCGGCTCGCCTATCCGATCCGCGACGACATCCCGGTCATGCTCGAGGAGGAAGCGCGCAAGCTGCCGCCCGAGGAGGAGGTATGAGGCGCGCCTCGGAGGGCGCGACGCCACAGGCCATCAGTCAAGACAAACCGGTTGCTTTCGCACACCTTCGGCTCCGGCACCTCTTGTTCCGACTCGACCGCTTCCGCTTCATTCCAGTCTGCCCGATCACCGCATGTCTCCCGGGCTTGTCGACTCCCGCCTGACGCTGTGCCCCGCATGCATTTCGTCGTCGTCATCCCCGCGCGTTACGCCTCGACCCGGCTGCCGGGCAAGGCGCTGGCCGACATCGCAGGCAAGCCCATGGTCGTGCACGTGGCTGACCGGGCGCGTGAGTCGGGCGCCTCCGAGATCATCGTAGCCACCGACGATGCGCGCGTGCGCGATGCGGTGGCGCGCCACGGTTACACGGCATTGATGACCCGCCCGGAGCATGCCACGGGCACCGACCGCATCGCCGAGGTGGCCCAGGCCCGGGCCTGGGCCGAGGACACGATTGTCGTCAACGTGCAAGGCGACGAGCCGCGTATTCCCGGGGCCCTGATTCGCCTGGTGGCGCAGCAGTTGTCCTCGCATGTTGAGGCTGCGATCGCCACGGCCTGCCACCCGATTCGCGATGCGCGGGAGCATTTCGACCCCAACGCGGTAAAAGTGGTCATCGACGAGCTTGGCTACGCTCTGTACTTCTCGCGCGCGCCGATTCCGTGGGCGCGCGATGCGTTCGCCACGGACCGCACGCGCTTGCCCGAGGGCCTGCCGGTGTTTCGTCATGTGGGCCTGTACGCCTACCGCTGCGGCTTTCTGCGCCGTTATGCGCAGCTCTCCCCGGTGCCGATCGAGCGCTTCGAGTCGCTCGAGCAGTTGCGCGCTCTCGCCCACGGATTTCGCATCGCCGTGGCCGTCACGCGCGATGCCCCGGAGCCCGGCGTGGACACCACGGAGGATCTGGAAAAGGTGCGGCGCCAGTTCGCACGGCTATAATCCGGGCAAAAATGCGCACAATCCGGCGCCCTCCATCGCGCGGCACCACTCCAGACAAGAAATGAGACTGATACTGCTCGGTCCCCCGGGCGCAGGCAAGGGCACGCAGGCCGGCTTTATCGTCGAGAAGTTCGGCATTCCGCAGATCTCCACCGGCGACATGCTGCGCGCGGCGGTCAAGGCCGGAACGCGGCTGGGCCTCGAAGCGAAGAGGTTCATGGACGCCGGCGCCCTGGTGCCCGACGACGTCATCATCGGCCTGGTCGAGGAGCGCATCGGGCAGCCGGACTGCGCCAGAGGTTTCCTGTTCGACGGCTTTCCGCGCACGATCCCGCAGGCCGAGGCGATGAAGAACGCCGGCGTGCATCTGGACTACGTCATCGAGATCGACGTGGACGATGCCGAGATCATCAGACGCCTGTCGGGGCGCAGAGTCCACCCCGCTTCCGGCCGCACCTATCATCTGCTGTTCAATCCACCCAAAGTGGACGGCAGGGACGACGTGACCGGCGAGCCGCTGGTCCAGCGCGACGACGACAAGGAAGAAACGATCCGCAGGCGCCTCGATGTCTATCACTCGCAGACGCGCCCGTTGGTCGACTATTACTCGAAGTGGGCACAGAGCGGCCGGCCCGGCGCGCCGAAGTACGTCAGGATCCCGGGCGTGGGCTCGATGGAGACCATTCGCGATCGGATCTTCGCCGCACTGAAATCTTGATTCGAACCACGCAGTACACGGAGGACACGGATGAACGCGTTCTATGCCCAGTCGGGCGGGGTGACCGCGGTGATCAACGCATCCGCCGCGGGCGTGATCGAGACCGCACGCAAGCACAAGCACCGGATCGGCAAGGTGTACGCCGGGCGCAACGGCATCATCGGCGCGCTGACCGAAGAGCTGATCGACACCAGCAGGGAATCGGCCGCCGCGATCCGCGCGCTCCGGCACACGCCCGCGGGGGCCTTCGGGTCCTGCCGCTACAAACTGAAGAGCCTGGAGGAGAGCCGCAGTCAGTACGAGCGGCTGATCGAGGTTTTCCGTGCGCACGACATCGGCTGTTTCTTCTACAACGGCGGCGGGGACTCGGCCGATACCTGCCTCAAGGTGTCCCAGCTTTCCGAGTCGATGGGTTATCCGATCCAGGCGATCCACGTGCCCAAGACGGTGGACAACGACCTGCCGGTCACCGACTGCTGCCCGGGTTTCGGCTCGGTCGCCAAGTACGTGGCGGTCTCGGTACGCGAAGCAAGCTTCGACGTGGCGAGCATGGCGAAGACTTCCACCAAAGTCTTCGTGCTGGAGGTAATGGGCCGCCACGCCGGCTGGATCGCGGCGGCGGGCGGGCTGGCCGCGGACAAGGACATCGACTTGCCGATCGTCATCCTCTTTCCCGAAGTGACCTTCGACAAGGACAAGTTCCTGCACAAGGTCGAAGCGATGGTAAGAAGCCACGGCTACTGCTCGGTCGTGGTGTCGGAAGGGTTGAAAGGTCCGGACGGCAAGTTTCTGTCCGACCAGGGGCTGCGCGATGCCTTCGGCCACGCGCAACTGGGCGGCGTGGCACCAGTGATCGCCTCGATCGTGAAGGAAGAGCTCAAGCTCAAGTACCACTGGGGCGTGGCCGATTATCTTCAGCGCGCCGCGCGCCACATCGCGTCGAAGACCGACGTCGCCCAGGCCTACGCGGTGGGCAAAGCCGCCGTCGAGCTGGCGCTCAAGGGCAGGAACGCGGTCATGCCGATCATCGTGCGCAAGTCGAACAAACCTTACCGATGGTCGATCGGCGTGGCGGATCTGAAGGACGTCGCCAACGTGGAGAAAAAGATGCCGGCTGATTTCATCTCGGAGGACGGCTTCGGAATCACCGCGAAGTGCCGGCAGTACCTGGCGCCGCTGATCCAGGGCGAGGACTATCCCCCGTATCGCGACGGCCTGCCGCGCTACGTGGTGCTCAAGAACGTCGCGGTGCCCAGGAAGCTCGCCACCGATTTCCGCATCTGAGCCGCGGCGAGCGCTCGGTTCCCGGACGAAGTCGGTTACAATCGCGCGCTGGCCCGCCGGCCCCCTTCCAGCCCTGGATGCCGGCGGAATTCCGTCCAGCTCAACCTCGGGTCAGGGGCCGGCCCTTCCCGGCCTTTAATAACTCAATAGGGGGACTTCAATGTCTGCAGGATTGATCTTCGCGCTGGTGTGCGCGCTCGTCGCGATCGTCTACGGAGCGATCTCGATCGGCTGGGTGCTCAAGCAGCCCGCGGGCAGCTCGCGCATGCAGGAGATCGCCCAGGCCGTGCAGCAGGGGGCCAAGGCCTACCTGAACCGCCAGTACACTACGATCGGTCTGGTGGGCGTGGTGTTGTTCGTGGTGCTCGGCTTCGGGCTCGACTGGGGGACGGCGGTGGGCTTCGCGGTCGGAGCGCTCCTCTCAGGCGCCGCCGGCTATATCGGCATGAACATCTCCGTGCGCGCCAATGTGCGCACCGCCGAGGCCGCCAACCACGGGATCAACGCCGCGCTCAATGTCGCCTTCCGCGGTGGCGCGATCACCGGCATGCTGGTCGTCGGGCTGGGCCTGCTCGGCGTGGCGGGTTACTACTGGGTCGCGACCGCGTGGATGGGCGCGGAGCACGCGCTGCACGCGCTCGTGGGCCTGGCCTTCGGCGGATCGCTCATCTCCATCTTCGCCCGCCTGGGCGGAGGCATCTTCACCAAGGGCGCCGACGTGGGCGCGGACCTGGTCGGCAAAGTCGAAGCCGGCATTCCGGAGGACGATCCGCGCAACCCCGCGGTGATCGCCGACAACGTCGGCGACAACGTCGGCGATTGCGCGGGCATGGCTGCCGACCTGTTCGAAACCTATGCGGTCACCATCGTGGCGACCATGCTGCTCGGCGGGCTGATGATGGCGGACAATCACAATGCGGTGATCTATCCGCTGGTGCTGGGCGGAGTGTCGATCGTGGCCTCCATCATCGGGACTTTTTTCGTGAGGACCAGCGAAGGCGGCAAGATCATGGGGGCGCTGTACAAGGGCGTGATCGTGTCCGGCGTACTGGCGGCAATCGCGTTCTTCTTCGTGTCGCGGTCGATGATGGGCGACCAGGCCATGCCGCTGTTTGGTGCGGCGCTGATCGGTCTGCTGCTCACCGCGGCGATGGTGATCATCACCGAGTACTACACCGCGACCGAGTATTCACCGGTGCGCCACGTGGCTTCCGCGTCGCAGACCGGCCATGCCACCAACATCATCGCCGGGCTCGGCGTGTCGATGAAGGCCACCGCCCTCCCCGTGATCGCCGTTTGCGTCTCGATCTGGGCAGCCTATGAGCTGGCCGGGCTGTACGGCATCGCCATCGCGGCCACCGCCATGCTGTCGATGACCGGGATGATCGTAGCGCTCGACGCCTACGGCCCGATCACGGACAACGCCGGGGGCATCGCCGAGATGGCCGAACTGCCGTCGAAGATCCGCGACATCACCGATCCGCTCGACGCCGTCGGCAACACCACCAAGGCCGTGACCAAGGGCTACGCGATCGGCTCCGCGGGGCTGGCCGCGCTGGTGCTGTTCGCCGATTACACGCACAACCTCGAGGCCGCCGGCAAGAACGTGGAGTTCGTTCTCTCCGACCCGGCGGTGATCATCGGCCTGTTCATCGGTGGCCTGGTGCCCTACCTGTTCGGCGCGATGGCGATGGAAGCGGTGGGGCGCGCCGCGGGGTCGGTGGTGAATGAAGTGCGCCGGCAGTTCCGCGAGATCAAGGGCATCATGGAAGGCAAGGCCAAGCCCGATTACTCGCGGGCGGTGGACATGCTCACGCGCGCGGCGATCAAGGAAATGATCATCCCGTCGCTGCTGCCGATCCTGGTGCCGATCGTGCTGGTGGTGTTGATGAACTGGCTCCTCGGCGAAGGCGCCGGAACGCGCGCGCTCGGCGGCCTGCTGATCGGCACCATCGTCACCGGCTTGTTCGTCGCCATCTCCATGACCACCGGCGGCGGCGCCTGGGACAACGCCAAGAAGTACATCGAGGACGGCAACTACGGGGGGAAAGGCTCGGATGCTCACAAGGCGGCCGTGACCGGAGACACCGTGGGCGACCCGTACAAGGACACCGCGGGCCCTGCGGTCAACCCGCTGATCAAGATCATCAACATCGTGGCGCTGCTGCTCGTGCCGGTGCTTTGATCCGGGACAGGAAGGCCGGCGAAAGCCGGCCTCCGCTCCCTTGACGATTCACCCTTCGCTCCTCACGCTTCTCTCCATCACGCTTCACCTCACGGGACTCGTCTCGCCCGGTCCCGGGGGCTGCGGCGGCAAGCCTTCAGCGCCAGCCCGGGCCTCGAGATCCTTTCCGTCGAAGACGACCTCGAGAATGAAGCCGGCGAAGACCTGTGCGTCGCGCTCGGCACCCTCGGCGGACTTGATCCAGTCTTCGCCCAGATAGAGCTCCCCGAACAGCCAGCGCCGCCCCAGCGCCTGCCGGTAGGCACCGCGCAGGCCGTAGCTCGCGATCAGGAACGGCCGCCCGGTCTGCCCGTTCAGATTGGGCTCGATCACAATCGCTCTGCCGCCGCGCAGGCTGCGATAAAGCGGAAAGCCCATCTTCCAGTCCACTCCCTCCGTGACCTTCGACCAGGTCGCGGTGGTGTACCAGCGCAGCAGATGGTGCGCGGTGAGCCTTGCTTCGAAGTCCAGTTCGGTGGTCTCGCCCCAGCCTTCGCTGTGGCGCCAGTACAGCGTCTGGCTGAACCGCCATTGCGTGGCGGCGCTCTGCCAGAACGCACGCCGATACCTGGCCCGCGCGTAGTAATCCAGCTCCCCCTGCGGCGCGCGCAGGCCGAGGCGAAAGTCCACCACCTCATCGAGCAGCTTGAGCTTGCGGTAGGCGAAGCCGACCTGCGTCGTGTCCTGCGCCGAAGTCGTCGATATCGGTTCGACCGCCGGCTGGCCTTCGGGTGTGCGGCCTTCGATCGACCGCGCCTCGTCCTCGCGTTCGAAATAGACGCTGAGCCGCTTGTTCAGGTTGGGCAGCGGAACGCGCACGCGAAAGCGCGGCCGGGTCGTGAGGCCGGCGTCCTCGCGACGCTCGATGCCGAGCGACAGTCGTCCGCGTACGCCGGGCGCGGCGTCGTCGTAGCGGATGTCGCCGAAAAAACCGTCGAACCAGCGCGCGGCGCTGCACACCGTGTCGAACAGGACGCGGCGCGTCCAGTCCAGACCGAGCATTTCCCGGTCCGGGGGCAGCTCGCACGGATCGCTCGGCGCTTCAGTGGAGGCTTCCACCTCGAGCGCAGGCAGCTCGCCCTGCAGTCCGATCTCCTGCGCCAACCCGTCGCCCGCCCGCAGCGCGAGCAGCCAGGCCGCGATCAGCATGTGCCTCTTCAGCGGCGAACCCGCGAGCGTCGACTCGGACGGGGCACGGCCGCACCCGGGGAAACGCATTCCAGAGGCCTCTAGCGCGCGCCGGCCGCGAACCGTTCGACGAACGTGCGCCGCTGTTCGCGCAGCAGGCGCTCGGTGCAGGCAGCGGTCGAGGAATCGGGCAGTGCTTGCGCCATGGCCGGGCGAGCGCAGCGCGCGGCAAGGTAGTCCTCGAACCACGCCTGCCTGCGGCCCAGCGCCTCGAGATCTTGCATCGACAGCCGGTACACTTCCCCGGCGGGCAGGCTGAACATGCGCTCGACCAGTGCGCCCGGCACCGCCAGTTCCGACATTCGGCTGCGCAACTGCGCGCCGAGCGCTTCGTAGCGCGCGCGCACCGCCTCCGGCGCGGCCTCTGCGAGCGCCTGCGCCTCGAAGTACGGACGATGCAGACCCACCGTCTCCGCGACCGCGCGCCTCGACACGCAGTGTGCGAACATCAGGAAGCAGGCGCTGATGCAGCGCGTGCTTCCGGTGTCCGGCAACCAGGCTTCGACGAACGCGTCGCGCAGCAGCTCGCCGATGCGCATCGCCTCGAGCACGTCCCCGCCATCGATGACGAACGCCACCCGCGCGCCGTGCTCGACGAACTGCTCCCGCCGCTCGAGCACGAATCGCACGAACCGCTCCGCGTCGCCGGGCATGATCTCTCCACGCAGTGTCAGCACGCTTGCCGGTTCGCTCGCGCCGAATCTCGACGCCGGCTCGAAGGCGAACCGCAACCCCTGCGCGCTCGCCGGCAGCACCCACAGCGCGACCCCCAGCAGTGACAGAGCGGCTGTGTGCCGACGCCAGCGAGAAGATTCGAACCCGCGTCGCGTGCGCATCATGCCGGCACGCGCACGCCGGGCATCGGCCCGACGATCCAGCCTTCGAGCCGGTCGGCTCCCGGGGGCACGCCATAGCGCTTCGCCTTGCGCGCAGCGCCCCATGCCGCACAGCAGGCGCACAACACCGCGTCGAGCACGTCACCGCTGCCGTCGGCTCGCGCCGCCCGCTCGACTTCGCGCGGCAGGCGCACGTCGAACCCCAGGAACTCGCGCGCGCGCCACGTCACGGCCTCGATGATCGCGGCTCGCGCACGCCGCCGCTGCGGCGTTTGCTGCGCACCCGCGTCGGTCTTGTAGCTTGCGCGGGTGACGCGCCGGGCCACCAGCGCGGGATACGCTTCGAGCGCAATGCGCGCGGGATCTCCTTTGGCGCAGGGGTAGACCGTGACGCCGCTCGTCTCCAGGCGCGGCGCCCCCTCGTACAACATAAGGCCCACCGGAGGATTGACCAGCTTCATCGGGCTGGAAGAGGCCGCCGGCAGATCGGTCGCACGGTGCAGATAGCGCGCCCCCGCCGGACGACTTTGCCGCGCGGCCTCGAGCAAGGCGCGGAATTGCTCGCGCGAACGACCGGCGATCTCGCGCATGAGCGCACGCCACTGCAGTGGCCAGCCCAGTTGAGCGACCAGCGGGCGCGGAAGCGAAAAAGGAAAGTCGAACCCCCCGATCCAGGGGCCCGGCCGTTGCAGGAGCGTTTCGAAGTCCGTGAAAGTCTCGAGGCGCTCGACCGCGCGCACCCACAGAGTCCGACTCACGAACTCGGCGCTCGCGCAGGTGATCGCCTTGCCCGCGCGCGGACGGCTGGTGAAATCCACACCGAAAACGAGCAAGCCTCAGGCATCCACCGCCGGACGGGCACGCACGCCGGCGGTCAACACGAAGCGCATCGCGTCTTCGCGCGACATGTCGACCGCCCGCAACTGCCTTTTCGGCATGAGCACCGTGTAGCCCCCGACCTGATAGCTCATGGGCAGATAGACGGCCACTTCGCCGTCGCCGCCGATCCCCGGTGGCAGATCCGAGAACTCGTCGCGCGTCACGAATCCGAGCACGCGCATGTCGGTGCCTGGCAGGCTCACGCTGACCACCTGCAACGCCCGGCCGCGCTCCTCCCCCGCGAACAAGCCGAAGAAATCGCGCAGCGCTCCGTAGATCGACTTGATGAGGGGGATTTCGAGCAGCACCCGCTCGGCCCAGCGGAAGATCTGCCGGACGAAGTACGCACGCATCAGCACACCCACCACGAAGATCACGCCCATCGCCAGCAGGAACCCCATTCCGGCGCGATAGGCTTCGTCGGGGATGAGCCAGAGCAAGGGCTTGCCGAGAAACTGATCCACGAACCTGAACAGCCAGATCATGAGATAGACGGTCGCCAGAACCGGCAGCACCGTCAATATCCCCGTGAGAAAGATCCTGCCTACGGCTTTCATTCGGACTCCCTGGAAGTGGCGTCCACGAGAATGTACCAGACCGCGAATGACCGGTGTCCACAGACAAGAGCCCTGCGCATTCGCCGCCAGGACGGCAACCCTGCTCGGGCACTCGCACCGTTCGTGCCGGGATTTTCGATCAGGAGTCGATGTTGACCGGCGCGTGGTGCTTCAGGGCGTGCAGGGAAAGGCAACCGAAAGGGCGCTGAACACCAGGATGTGCGCATCCGTGTCCATGCGCTCGGGATGCGCGCCGAGATAGTCCAGCACCGCAGGCACCGCGTCCCGGTACGAGAACGTCTCCGGAGGGCAGAAATACATGTCCTCGCCCTTGCGCCACGCCGCCCAGCCGTGTCCCCACGCGAAGCCCTCGAGAAAGCCGAGGCACAGCGCCGCATCGGCCGACGCATCGGCGGACAGCACTTCGCCCGCAAGCCGGGCCTGAGCCGCGCTGCAGGTCTGCAGCAGCCGGGTGCCGTTGTGCTTCGCCAGCCCTTCCATCGCGAGCGCCGGCGCGACGAGCAACGCCAGCAGCACCGCCAGCGCGAGCGAGCGCGAGGCCCGGCGCCGAGGGCTTGACAGTGGCACGCCAAAGAGTGGAAAGTCCGCATGGCAGCGCGGCGTTCGGCTGCCGGCAGAATGGATGCGGCCACAGCGGGCCACCATTCTCACTCGGTCGATCCAGGAAAAGGGGACTGGAATGTCCATGCTGGACATGTTTCTCGCGGGCGGTGTCGTACTGCTCATCGTACTCATCGTGATCCGCCAGAAACAGAGGCGCTAGGCCGCCACAGCGCCGGCGCCGTTCAGCCGTTCATCAGGGCTCTGACCGCACCCGGGCGCGGCAGGGAGCCGACCGCTCCGAATCCGGTGCAGGTCAACGCTGCTGCCGCGCTGGCGTAGCGCAGGGCAGCCTCGATCGAATCTCCCGCCGCCAGCCTCGCCATGGCGGCGCCTGCGAAACAGTCTCCCGCTCCCGTCGCGTCCACGGCTTGAACACGGTAGCCGGGGATCGTCCAGCGCACGCGCCCATCGCTCGCCACCGCACCGGCGGGGCCGAGTTTGAACACCACACAACGCGCGCCGCGCCGATGGCACCAGTCGAGCACCGCGTCCGTTTCCGTGAGGCCACACAGCAACTGCGCGTCCTCGATCGACAGAAAAAAGAAATCGGCCAGCGCGACGGTCGCGCCCACCACGGCCGCAGCGCGCGCCTTGGACCAAAGCCGGGGGCGTATGTTCGCGTCGTAGACGAAGCGCGCGCCCGCCGCCTTCGCCAGATCGATCGCGGCAAAGACCGTGTCGCAGGCCGAGTCGCTGATCGCCTGGCTGATGCCGGAGGTCTGGAAAAAAGCGGTGCTTCGCAGCAGAGCCTGCGGGAGAAAGTCCGGCCGCATCCGCGACGCGGCAGAGCCCTTTCGCAGGTAGCTGAACGCGTGTCCTGCCGGGCCATGGGAGATGAAGTAGACGGCGGTGTGCGACTCGGGATCGATTTCCACGCCCGAAGTATCGATCCCCTCCTCCGACCACATCTGGCGCAGTTGCCTGCCGAACTCGTCGTCGCCAAGGCGTGTGACGTACGAGACGCGGGCGCCCTGCCTGGCGGCGGCAATCGCGCAATTCATCGTGTCGCCGCCGAATCCCTGCAGGTACTCGCGCGGCCGGCCGGGGATCTGGGAGAACTCGTAGAGCGGCTCGCCGAGGCAGACGATGTCGAACTTCAACGCCGCGCTCCGGCCAGTTCGAGGAACCGCTTGGCGTAGGCCACCACGGCCCTGAGGTCGCCCACGTCCAGGGAGGCGCGCTCCACGATGTTGTTGCCCACCCCCACGGCGGATGCGCCGGCCTTGAAGTAGTCGAGCATGTTGCCGAGCGACACCCCGCCGGTCGGACAAAGCGCGATCTGCGGAAAGATCGCATGCAGCGCGGCAACGTGCGAAGGTCCACCGGTGGCTGCGGGAAAGACCTTGACGAGGTCGGCGCCCTCGCGCCACGCGCACAGCACTTCGCCCGGCGTGAACGCGCCGCTGAGCACACCGCACGCGCCCGCGTGCCCGAGCGCCGCCAGGCCCGGGATGAAACAGGGCGACACCAGGTAGTGCGCACCGGCGTCCATGCAGCGCTTGGCCTGCTCGAGATCGAGCACCGTGCCCGCCCCGATCAACAGCGAGGAATCGCTGTGGGCGCGCAATGTCTCGATCAGTTCCAGGGCGCCGGGGGTGGTGAGCGTGATTTCGACGGTACCGTAGCCCGCCGACAGCAGGCAGTCGATGACTTTCTGCGCCTCCGCGCGATCGCTGAAGCGAAGCACCGGAATGACGCGCATCCCGATGAGCCGGTCGCGGATGGTTTCAGTCCCGGTCGCCGTCATGCGCAGCGCTTCACTGCTCGGGGACAGTCACGCAGCGACGGTTCACGCAAGCCGCCTTCGGCTCCGGCAGCACGACACAGGCGCCCGCCCGCGGTTCACCGGAGAGCATCTCCTCGCGCAGGAAGTTGTATTCGAGCACCTTGGTCTGGATCTCCTCCCGCTTGGTCCAGGTGGAAAAGGCCACGTATTCCTCCGGTCCGCCGCAGGGCCGCGCGCCCAGTCCGATGACCCGGCAGTTGACGAGGTTCGAGCAGGGTGCCTCGCCGATGAGCTGCGCGATCTCGCGGCGCAGGCGCTCTGCGGCCTCGGCGTCGCTCTCCGCCCACGCCGCGCAGCCGCACAGCAGCCACACCCCGGTAGCAGCAAAAAGAACGGCGCGCATGAGCGATCAGTGTAGCGCACGGCGTGCCGAGACGGCAGAGCGCCGCGCCATCTCCGGTCGAGCCGCGCCGCGGAACTTCGCGCCGCGCCCGGCGAGACGGGTGCCCGCGAGAACCTGAACGGCTCCCGCAGGACCCGCGCTCAGGCGGCCTGCTCGGCCCGCGGGGAGAACTGCGCTCCGATCGCTTCGGCGAGCACGTCGTCCACCCGCTCGACGAAGACGAAGCGGATCTTGTCGCGCACTTCCTGCGGCACTTCCTCGACATCCTTGCGGTTGCGTGCTGGCAGCAGCACGGTCTGGATGCCCGCGCGCAGGGCGGCGAGCGTCTTTTCCTTCACGCCGCCGATGGGCAGTACCAGCCCGCGCAGCGAGATCTCGCCGGTCATCGCCACGTCGTGGCGCACCGGCTTGCCGGTCAGCAGCGAGACAAGCGCGGTGAACATCGCCACGCCCGCGCTGGGGCCGTCCTTGGGCGTGGCCCCGGCCGGCACGTGCACGTGAATGTCGCTCTTTTCCAGCAGCTCGGTCGAAACGCCCAGCTCGGCGGCACGCGCCTTGGCCAGCGAAAGCGCGGCCTGCGCGCTCTCCTTCATCACCTCGCCGAGCTGGCCGGTAAGAATCAGCTTGCCCGAGCCGGGCACGCGCGAGGCCTCGATGAACAGGATGTCGCCGCCAACCGGCGTCCAGGCGAGCCCGGTGGCCACGCCCGGCACCGCGGTGCGCATCGCCACCTCGTTTTCGTAGCGGCGCGGGCCGAGGATCGCGGCAAGATCCGAGGGCTCGATACGCACGCTCTGCACACTGCCTTCGGCGATTTTCATTGCGCTGTGGCGGAATACCGCGCCGATCTCGCGTTCCAGATTGCGCACGCCGGCCTCGCGCGTGTAGTCCCGGATGATGGCGCGGATCGTCTCATCCGGGATCTCGCACTGCCCGGGCTCGAGCCCGTTGGCCTCGAGCTGGCGCTTGACCAGGTAGCGTTTGGCGATCTGCAGCTTTTCCTCCTCGGTATAGCCGGGAAGCTGAATCACTTCCATGCGGTCGCGCAACGGTCCGGGGATGGTTTCCAGCATGTTCGCCGTGGCGATGAACATCACCTTCGACAGGTCGAAGGGCAGCGCCAGATAATTGTCCCGGAACGTCGAGTTCTGCTCCGGATCGAGCACTTCGAGCAGCGCCGAGGCCGGATCGCCGTGGAAGCCGCCGACCCCCAGCTTGTCGATCTCGTCGAGCATCATCACCGGATTGCGCGTTCCGGCCTTGCGGATCGCCTGGATGACATTGCCGGGCAGCGCGCCCACGTACGTGCGCCGGTGGCCGCGGATCTCGGCTTCGTCGTGCGTGCCGCCGAGCGAGACGCGCACGAATTTGCGCCCCATCGCGCGCGCGATCGACTGACCGAGCGAGGTCTTCCCCACGCCGGGCGGGCCGACGAAACACAGGATCGGGCTCTTGCCGGACGGATTGAGCTTGCGCACCGCCAGAAACTCCAGGATCCGGCGCTTGATCTTTTCCAGGCCGTAGTGGTCCTCCTCGAGGATCCGGCGCGCCTCGTTGATGTCGATGCGGTCCTCCGACTCCCTGGACCAGGGCAGCTCGATCAGCCAGTCGAGATAAGTGCGCACCATCGAGTACTCGCCCGCCGACTCGTTCATGCGCTGCAGGCGCTTGAGTTCCTTGCGCGCCTGCTTGTCGGCCTCTTCAGGCATCTTCGCTTCGTCGATCGCCTTGGCGAGTTCCTCCAGCTCTTCGGCGTTGTCGTCGGTCTCGCCGAGCTGTTTCTGGATCGCGCGCATCTGCTCGCGCAACAGCATCTCGCGCGAGCGCTCTTCCATCGCTTCCTTGGTCTTCTGATCGATCTCGTGCGAGATCTTGAGGACCTCGATGCGGTGCGCGAGGTGCGCGAGCACCTTGTCCATGCGCGTCTTGAGATCGAAGGTCTCCAGCAACGTCTGCTTCTGCTCGATGTCCAGATCCATGAAGCCGGCGATCATGTCGGCGAGCTGATTCGGAGAGGAAATCGAGCGCAGCGCGTTGCCCAGTTCCGCCGGCGCCTGCGGCAGGTACTGGAGCGCCTCCGCCGCGCGCTCCTTCATTTGCAGCGCGCGGGCCTCGATCTCGGCGTCGTGCGACTCGACTTCCTCGATGCGCTGCACGCGTGCCACCATGAACGGCCAGCCGTCTAGAAACTGCAGCACGCGAAAGCGAGCCTGCCCCTGGCTGACGACATGATGGGTGCCGTCCGGCGTGGTGAGGTAGCGCAGAATGTTGGCCACGGTGCCCACCCAGTGCAGATCGTTCGGCCCGGGGTTGTCGTTCGCCGGGTCACGCTGCAGCAGAAAACCGAGCTGGCTCTGCGTGCGCGCGGCCTCCTGCGCGGCCGCCACGGAGCGTTCGCGCCGCATCGAAATGGGAAGAATCACGCCCGGAAACAGCACGACGTTGCGTACCGGGACGACGATCAGCGCATCCGGGGGCAGCGGCTTCGCAGCGCTCGCCGCGCCCTCCTGGGCCGCGGGTGCGGCATTCACCGTAAGGCCTGGGTTGTCCAGCGCTTGCTGGCGCATTGCATCGCTATTCATGTTCACGTTCCCCGTACGCCGCGCTTGGCGAAAAGCAGGACCAGGCAGCCGTTGGCGAGTTCCTGCCGGACCATGTCCAGCGGCATCCCCGTCAGCTCGATGTGGCGCTCGAACCTTCCATGCGGAATCTCCAGGCGGCGGATCGCCGCCGCGCTCCCGCAGGGAAGCGGTCGCTCGCCAATGACGGACAGCACGGCGCCGTCGAAGCTCACTTGAACGTTCTCGGGCGATACGCCCGGAAGGGCGACCAGAATGACGAGTTCCTGTTCGGTCTCGAACACGTCCACTGGCGGTTCCCAGGCAGGCCGAGTGTTCAGCGTCCGGCCCGCCGGCTGGAAGAACTGGCGGTGCATGCGTTCCGCGCGGTCCAGCAGATCGACCGCCTCGGCCCACATCCAGTCGCGAAGATCCCTGGATTTCATGGTGTTGCGTTGTCCTTTCACGGCCCGCCAGACAAGGTCCCGCGCCGAGCGGTCCATGACCCTGAAATGGGCACGACACGGGGGCTTTTCAACCGGTCACGGCGTCCCGCACCAGCCGACGCACGGCGCACGAACTGCACCCGACCGCCGCGGCCGGATCGGCGTTCCTGCCCGCGGGTTTATCATCGGGGGGTGAACACGACGAAGCCGGAGCCTTCATGTCCTGGCTGTGGTTGAAGTCCGTGCCGTGGGGCACCATCCTGGCCAGCGCGCCCGCGCTGGTGGACAGCGCGCGCAAGCTGCTCGAGCGGCGCACACAGACCGCGCCGCCTCCGGGCACCGGCGCCTCCGACCCGACCCTGCTCGGGCAGCGGATTCAGGCGCTCGAGGCGCGCCAGCAGCAGATGGCCGAGTTGCTGGAGTCGCTCGCGAGAAACAACGAACAGCTCACCGCCGCCGTGCAGTACCTGCGCGCACGGGCGGCGTGGAACTTCAGGATCGCCGTGGTACTGGCACTCGCGGTGGCCGGCCTGGCGCTCCGGGTGCTGTACGGCTGATGCCTAGCGCCGGCGGCCGCGCTCGGGACGTTCGCGCGCCTCGTTGACACGCAACACCTGCCCCTTGAACTCCCTGCCGTTCAAGGCGGTGATCGCGGCGATCGAGTGATTGCGTCCGGGCATCTCGACGAAGCCGAAACCCTTGGGCTTGCCCGAGAACAGCTCGCGCTTGACTTCGGTGGATTTGACCTGTCCGAAGGGCCTGAACAGTTCGGCGAGATCGGTTTCGGTGACTTCAGCGGCGAGATTGCCAACAAAGATATTCATGTCAATGC
Organism: Burkholderiales bacterium; assembly: GCA_035560005.1. Lineage (NCBI taxonomy): Bacteria > Pseudomonadati > Pseudomonadota > Betaproteobacteria > Burkholderiales > Burkholderiales bacterium. The sequence goes on from DATMAN010000090.1 coordinate 75,821, forward strand.
CTCCAGTGATCGACTGTTTGCTTGCTCAACTGTCCCGACCCACGCCGAACAACGCGGCAACGGCGCGCAACGCGCTGTGCAACTGGCTTCGCGGTTGCGCTTGCGGCGCACCGTGCGCCGGGCGCGTTTTGGCGATTGCGCGCGGCTCAGCGGCGGCGCCGCGGCGTTTGCGGTTTCGCCCTCCTTCGTTGCTGCGCTTGGCGTCGCCCGCGGGTGGCGGTTGCCGGCCTGTCTTGCGCGCACCGGCTGCCTGCGGGCGGCGTTCGGTGCGCCGGCCGTGGGAGCGGGATTGCCGCTCCTGCGAAGACTCGCGCGCATGGCGCTCCATGGCGCAGGGCGCGGAGCCGCGTTCGAATCCGGGCACCGCGATCCGCTCGACATGCCGGCCGATCAGCCGCTCGATATCCTTCAGGAGCCCCTCTTCCTCCCCGCTCACCAGCGAAGCGGCCACACCGGCCCTGCCGGCCCGCCCCGTTCGGCCGATGCGATGGACGTAGTCTTCGGGGGTGTCGGGCAGCTCGTAGTTCACCACGTGCGGCAGTTCCTCGATGTCCAGCCCCCGCGCCGCAATGTCGGTGGCCACCAGCACGCGCACGCCGCCGTTCCTGAAATCCTCCAGCGCGCGGCTGCGCGCGCCCTGGCTCTTGTTTCCGTGAATCGCGGCCGTGCCGATGCCGTCCTTCTGCAACTGTTCGGCCAGCCGGTTGGCGCCGTGCTTGGTGCGGGTGAACACGAGGACCTGCCGCCAGTCGCCCGAGCCGATCAGATGCGACAGCAGCGCGCGCTTGCGCGCCTTGTCCACCGGATGCACGACCTGGGTGATGAGTTCGGCGGTGGCTTTCTGGCGCGCGACCGCGATCGTGACCGGCTGCCGCAAGAACGAGTCGGCCAGGCCGCGGATCTCGCGCGGAAAGGTGGCGGAGAAGAACAGGTTCTGCCGGTTCGCCGGCAGCAGTCCCAGTATGCGGCGAAGCGCGGGGGCAAATCCCATGTCCAGCATGCGATCGGCCTCGTCGAGCACCAGGAATTGCACCTTCGAAAGGTCTGCCGTTCGGCTTCCCGCGTGGTCGAGCAGACGGCCTGGCGTCGCGACCAGGATGTCCACGCCGCGCTGGAGCGCCTGGATCTGCGGATTGATGTTCACTCCGCCGAAAACCGCGGTCGAGCGCACTTTCAGATGGCGGCCGTAGGTGCGCACGCTTTCCTCGACCTGCGCCGCCAGCTCCCGGGTCGGCGTCAGGATGAGCGCGCGCACGCAGTGGTTGGCGGCGGGTTTGGCGGCCAGCATCTGCAGCAGCGGCAGAACGAAGCTTGCCGTCTTCCCGGTGCCTGTCTGGGCGCCGACGATCACGTCCTTGCCCTGGAGGACCACGGGTATGGCCTGCGCCTGGACCGCAGTGGGGTGCGCGTAGCCCTCGTCGGCAACAGCGCGGACAAGCTCGGCGCGCAGGCCGAGCGCTTCAAATGAAGTGCTGATGAGAATCTCCTGAATCGGCCTGCCGGACTATCGCGTCCGGAACCGGTTCAGGCAGATAACGTCAAGCTGGAATTCGAGGGGGAAACCACGAAAGGCGGCACGCGGACCGGATGACGCGAGTAAGTGCCTGACGCGCACTATACAGGCCGCGCGCCCGATTGTCTCGGCTTTTTTTTGCGTGAGGGCGTGAGCGTCGCGCGACCATCGCGCGTGGCTGCAGCTTTGTTCAATCCTGTACGCCCGCGGCCCACAGGATTCCGCCGAGCAGATGCTGCAAGAAAAGCGGCTCGCCGTAGGTCTCCACGGTATGGCCCAGCGCGGTGTACCACGCGCGGCCGCCTTCGAACTCCTGGCACCAGGCCATCGGATGGCGGCTGCTCATCGTTCCGCCCGCATAGCTGCGTTCGTCGATGACGAGCAGGACACGGGCAACGGCCGGATCCTCGCGGAAGTTGTACCACTCGTCGCGCCGCTGCCACTCGGGCGGAAGATGCAGGGTCGACGGATGCGCGGGATCCACGACTCTCAGGATCGCCGGCTGGATGCGCGGGTGGCTCTTGAAGTAGGCGCCGACCAGCCGCCCGTACCACGGCCAGTCGTATTCGGTATCGCTCGCGGAATGCACGCCGACGAATCCGCCGCCGCGACGCACGAAGCGCTCGAATGCCGCCTCCTGCGCGGAGTCAAGCACGTCCCCGCTGGTATTGAGAAAGACCACCACGCGATAGTGCGCGAGACTCTGGTCGGTGAACGCCGTCGCATCTTCGGTCGCATGTACCCGGAAGCCGTGCCGGCGGCCGAGCGTCTGGACCGCCGCCACGCCGGCGGCGATCGACTCGTGCCGGTACCCGGCCGTCTTGCTGAACACCAGCACCGCAAACTCGTCCGAGTGCGCCGCATCACCGGCCAGCGCCATACAGACTCCCAAAACGATCCCCGCACCCTTGCGGGCTGCCAAGAGGAGGCGGGTCATGTGGTTATCGAGCCGCTGACCGGAGTGGCGCGGCGCAGTGCGCTGCTCGCGTTCATGGCCCGGGCCCCGTCATGCAGGCGCGCGCGGAACGATCAGCGCGCAACCCTGCCGCGAGCGCTGTCCGGCCTGCGTCACCCACAGGCGCCGATCGCTCCGCAGGCGGTGCAGAACTCGCAGCCGTCCTTGCGGATGACGGTGGCGTTGCCACACTCGGCGCAGCGCTTCCCCGGGAGCACGCGCAGCCCTTCTTCGTCTTCGCGCGCCGCCTCCGGAATCTCCAGCACGCCCATCTCGTTCACCGGATAGCCGCGCTCGTCGAGCACGCCGAGCATGGCGTAGCGGTGGATGACGAGGCGCGCGACGTAGGCCACGGTGCTCGGCCAGTTCTGCTGGCGGTTCTCTGCGGGCACGCGCGCCATGAAGTCGCCAAGCGGCTCGGCGTAGTTGAGAAGCTTTCTGAGCTTCATGCCGATCCAGGCCGGATCGATCACACGCATGTCGAGCGAGAGCAGCTTGCACAGCCCGTCGAGCGCGCGCGGATAGGTGCCGGCCATCCATATCGAATAAGGCCGCCGCTGTCCGGAGGGCAGCACCAGCTCCTTGAGGATCAGCACGAAGTCGTCGCCGGAGTTGGGATTGAGCACGTCCACCGACCACGACATGGTGCCGTCGGTGCCGGTCTTCGGTTCCTTCTTCGCGAACAGCGCGTCGAGCACCGGGGAACGTTCGTCGGGTGCGGCGAGCGCTCCGAGCTGCTCCACGCGCCAGCTCACGATGCGCGCGAACGCGGCGACCACGCTGGGCACGCGCTGCGGCTTGCCGTCCGGCGGCATCGGACAGTCGAAGGCGTCGTCGCCCGCGGTCTTCGACAGGATCGCGAGCTTCATGCGCAGCCACGCCTTGTCGCGCGCCCGCATGTCCATCGACAGCGTCTTGGCCACTGCGCCCAGGCCGCGCGGCTGCTCCGCGCCGTTGACCCACACTTCGAACGGATGCGGGCCGCCGTTGTCCACGTGGCCGACGAAGATCGCGAACTGTCCGAACGGCGACTCGACCATGTAGGTCCACGCCGGGTTGCCGGCGGGCAGTTTCGGCCGCCCCGGCCAGCGCAGGCTGGCAAGCGCCGGGGCGGGTGCGGCATCCAGCCGGATGCGGCGGTCCGCTTCCGAGGTATCGAGATCGCTGGGCGCTTCTTCGTGCGGCGTCGTCGACAGCACCGCGCCGAGCACGCGGTTGGGCCGATAAGTGGTGATGCCCTTCAACCCCGCCTTCCAGGCCTCGAAGTACAGATCCTTGAAATCCTCGTACGGATAGTCCTCGGGGACGTTCACCGTCTTGCTGATGGCCGAGTCGATCAGGGGGTTGACCGCCGCCACCATGCGCATGTGGTCCAGAGCGGAAATCTCCAGCGCCGTCACGAACTGCGGCGGCAGCTTGCCCACGTCTCCCCCGAGCCGCTTGTAGAGGCGCCAGGCGTGATCTTCCACGTCGTAGACCTTGTGCGAGCCGTCCGGCTCGCGCTTCTTGCGCTGGTAGGTCCAGGAGTACGGCGGCTCGATGCCGTTGGAGGCGTTGTCGGCGAACGCCAGCGAGATCGTGCCGGTCGGCGCGATCGACAGCAGGTGCGAGTTGCGCAGCCCGTGGCTGCGGATGCGCTCCTTCAGCGCCGCCGGCAATCGCGAGGCGAAACGCGGCGGCGCCAGGTACCGGTCCGCGTCGAGCAGCGGAAAAGCGCCCTTCTCGATGGCAAGGTCGACAGAGGCGCCGTAGGCCTCGTCGCGCATGCGCTCGGCGATCCGTGCCGCCATGGCCCGCGCCTCTTCGGTGTCGTAGCGCAGCCCGAGCATGATCAGCGCGTCGCCCAGCCCGGTGAAGCCCAGGCCGATGCGCCTCTTGTTGCGCGCTTCCAGCGCCTGCTGCGGCAGCGGCCACACGGTGGCGTCGAGCACGTTGTCCAGCATGCGCACCGCCACGCGCACGACCCTGGCGAATGCCTCGAAGTCGAAACGCGCCTTTGCAGTGAACGGATGGGACACGAATGACGTGAGGTTCACGCTGCCGAGGCAGCAACAACCGTAGGCCGGCAGCATTTGCTCGCCGCACGGGTTGCTCGCCTCGATCGTCTCGCAGTAGGAAAGGTTGTTGTCGGCGTTGACGCGGTCGATGAAGATCACGCCGGGCTCGGCATGGTCGTAGGTCGAGTCCATGATCTGCTTCCACAGATCGCGCGCCTTGACCGTGCGATAGATCCACAGACCATCGGCCCGCTGCTTCGCGACCGCTGCGGCTTCGCGCGGATGCGGCGGCACCTTGTGCACCAGCTCCCAGTCTGCGTCCGCTTCCACCGCGCGCATGAAGGCATCGGTGACCGTGACGCTGATGTTGAAGTTGCGCAGGCTGCCGTCGTCCTTGGCGTGGATGAACTGTTCGATGTCGGGATGATCGCAGCGCAGGATGCCCATCTGTGCGCCGCGCCGGGCGCCGGCCGATTCCACCGTCTCGCAGCTCTGATCGAACACCCGCATGTAGGACACGGGGCCGCTGGCGCTGCTCTGGGTGCCGCGCACCAGCGCGCCGTGCGGGCGGATCGCGGAGAAGTCGTAGCCAACCCCGCCGCCGCGGCGCATGGTTTCCGCCGCTTCCATCAGCGCGACGTAGATGCCGGGCTTGCCGTCCACCGTCTCCGATACCGAGTCGCCGACCGGCTGCACGAAGCAGTTGATGAGGGTGGCCGCGAGCTGGGTACCGGCGGCGGAATTGATGCGCCCGGCTGGGATGAAGCCGTTCTCCAGCGCCTCGAAGAACACCGGCTCCCACTTCGCCGGCTCCTTCTCCACCGCGGCCAGCGCGCGCGCCACGCGCCGGCGCACGTCCTGCGCCGTCGCTTCGTCGCCCTTCGCGTATTTTTCGCGCAGCACGTCCAGGCTGACTTGCTGAGGCGCGAGCGAAAGATGCGGGTCGTTTGCTTTCATCGCTGGATGTCTCGTCGTGTGCCGATCATACGCCTGCGTTGGAACCCTGCAACATCCAACCCCTGATGCAGTCCAGACGCGAGATCCGTCACGACGCTGCCGCGAGCGGCTCGGCTTCGCCGCGGGTGCGCAGGAACTGCGCGAGCACGCGGCCGGTGTGCGAGGTCTTCACGGCGGCCACCTGCTCGGGCGTTCCTTGAGCGACGAGGCGCCCGCCGCCTTCGCCGCCTTCCGGTCCGAGGTCGATGATCCAGTCGGCTTCCGCCCAGACATCGAGATTGTGTTCGATCACCACCACGGTGTTGCCGGCGTCCACCAGCCGGTGCAGCACGCGCAGCAGCTTTTCGACGTCCGCCATATGCAGGCCGACGGTGGGCTCGTCGAGCACGTAGAGCGTGTGCCGCGCGCGATGCGCGGAGCGCGCACTGGCTCCCGCCCCCTCTGGCGCGGAAGCGACGGAGAAGGTCCGCACCTTGGAGAGCTCGGTCACGAGCTTGATGCGCTGCGCCTCGCCGCCCGAGAGCGTCGGGCTCTGCTGACCCAGGGTGAGATACCCCAGTCCGATGTCCTGGAGCAGGCGCAGGGCATGGTGAATCGCCGGATGCGCGGCGAAGAACTCCGCCGCTTCATCCACGCTCATCGCCAGGACCTCGCCGATCGACTTGCCCTTGTAGCGCACCGCGAGCGTTTCGCCGTTGAAGCGCGCTCCGCCGCACACTTCGCAGGCGACCTTGACGTCGGGCAGGAAGCTCATCTCGATCTTGCGCAGCCCCTGGCCCTCGCAGCCTTCGCAGCGCCCGCCTGCCGTATTGAAGGAAAAGCGCCCCGGTCCATAGCCGCGCATGCGCGCATCATGCGTCCCGGCAAAGAGCTTGCGGATCGCGTCCCAGAAACCGACATAGGTCGCGGGACAGGAGCGCGGCGTCTTGCCGATCGGCGTCTGGTCCACTTCCAGCACCCGCCCGACCGCCTCCCAGCCCCTGATCGCCCTGCACCCGGCGGGTTCGATTGCACCGCGCCGCCGGGCACCGACCAGCGCCAGCAGATTGTCGTGCAGCACCTCGCGCGCGAGCGTCGATTTGCCGCTGCCGGAAACCCCGGTGATCACGCTCAGCCGCCCCAGCGGAAAGCGCACGTCGATGCGGCGCAGATTGTGCAGATCGGCGCCGATCACCTGTACGGCGGGCAGTCGCGGGTCGACCGGCCGCCGCGGCTGCAGCGGATGGGTCAGGGGGCGCGCCAGAAACCTGCCGGTGAGCGAGGCCGGCGCCTGCATCAGGTCCTGCACCGTGCCCTGCGCGATCACCTGTCCGCCCTGTCGGCCGGCGCCCGGACCCAGGTCGACCAGATGATGCGCGCGGCGGATCGTCTCCTCGTCGTGTTCCACGACCAGCAGCGTGTTGCCCTTGCGCTCAAGCGCCTCCAGCGTATCGAGCAGCACGCGGTTGTCGCGCGGATGCAGCCCGATGGTGGGCTCGTCCAGGATGTAGCACACCCCGCGCAGATTGGAGCCCAACTGTGCGGCCAGGCGGATGCGTTGCGCCTCGCCCCCGGAAAGCGTGGGCGCCGCGCGGTCGAGCGTCAGATAGTCGAGCCCCACCTCGGCGAGGAAGCCGAGCCGGCTCTTCAGCTCGGCCACCACATCGCGCGCGATCTCGCCTTCGCGGCCTTCCAGCGCGAGCGACTCGAACAGCGCCTTGAGCTGCGCAACCGGCTGCGCGGCGTAGTCCGCGATCGAGCGTCCTTGCCAGAGCACGGCGAGCGCCTCGCGGTTCAGGCGCTTGCCTTCGCAGGCCGGGCAAGGCTCGTCCACCTCCAGCCACTCGATCCACGAGTCGAGCACATGGTCCTCCTGGCCGGTGCGCGAGCGCTCTTCGTCCCAGCCCACGTGCTCGAGTTGCAGCCCGGTGCCGTAACAGCTCGGGCACCAGCCGTGCCGGGAGTTATAGGAGAAGAGTCGCGGATCCAGTTCCGCGAAGCTGCGCCCGCACGAGGGGCAGGCACGGCGGGTGGAGAACACCGTCTCGCCGAACGGCCCGCCTTCCATCATCTGATCCAGTGGCGCGACCAGGTGCGCCACGCCCCTGCCGTGCTCGAGCGTGCGGCTCAGGGCCTCGCGCAGCGCGCGCTCTTCCGCGGCGCTCACGCGCAGGTCGGCCACCGGCAATTCGATCGTGTGTTCCTTGAAGCGGTCGATGCGCGGAAAGCGCTGCGTGGGCAGAAACTGCCCGTCGACCCGCAGATACCGGAAGCCCTTGCCGTGCGCCCACTTGGCGAGATCCGTGTAGACGCCCTTGCGGTTGACGACGAGCGGCGCCAGCAGCCCCACGTGCTGTCCCTTGTGCTCGCGCAGGATACGGGCCGCGATCGCCTCGGCGCTCTGCGGCTCGATCGCCACCCGGCAGTCCGGGCAGTACTGCGTGCCGAGCTTGACGAACAGCAGGCGCAGGAAATGATGCACTTCGGTGAGCGTGCCCACCGTGCTCTTGCGCCCGCCACGGCTGGTGCGCTGCTCGATCGCCACCGTCGGCGGAATGCCGTGGATCGCCTCCACGTCCGGGCGCGAGGCCACCTGCACGAACTGGCGCGCGTAGGCATTGAGCGATTCCAGATAACGGCGCTGGCCCTCGCCGAACACGATGTCGAAGGCCAGCGTCGATTTGCCGCTGCCCGACACCCCGGTGATCACCGTGAACTTGCCCAGCGGCAGCGCGACGTCGATGTTCTTGAGGTTGTGCTCGCGGGCGTTGTGGATCCGAATGGCGTGAGGCGTCGAGCGTGCCGCACGACGAACCTGCGCCACCGGTTCACGCAGCGCGCTCATCGAAGCCAGTGCCGCTTCGTATTGGGCCAATGCCTTGCCGGTATGGGAGGCCGGATTGCGCTTCACGTCTTCCGGCGTGCCGGCGCAGACGATCTCGCCGCCGGCTTCGCCGCCCTCCGGGCCGAGATCGATGATCCAGTCGGCCGCGGCAATGACGTCCAGATTGTGTTCGATCACCAGCAGCGAATGGCCCGCCTCCACGAGCCGCCGGAACGACCTCAGCAGCTTGGCGATGTCATCGAAATGCAATCCCGTCGTCGGCTCGTCGAAAAGGAACAGCATCGTCTTTTCCGGCGCGCCGCGAAGCCCTGCGGGCGAAGCATCGGCCGTCGCGAGGTGCGCGGCGAGCTTGAGGCGTTGCGCTTCGCCGCCCGACAGCGTGGGCACCGGCTGCCCCAGCCGCAGGTATTCCAGTCCCACGTCGGCCAGCGGCCGCAATGCGCGCAGCACTTCCGGATACTCGGCGAAATAGGCGAGCGCTTCCGAGACCGTCATCTCCAGAACCCCGGCGATGTTCTTCACGGCCTGGTCCCGCGGCGCGATGGTGACCTCGAGAATTTCCGGGCGGTAACGTTTTCCGTCGCAGTCGGGGCAGCGCAGGTACACGTCGGAAAGAAACTGCATCTCCACGTGCTCGAAACCGTTGCCGCCGCAGGTCGGGCAGCGCCCGTCGCCCGAATTGAAGCTGAAGGTGCCGGGCCGGTAGCCGCGCTCTTTCGCCAGCGGCGCCCTGGCGAACAGATCGCGGATCGCATCGAACGCGCCGACATAGCTCGCGGGATTGGAGCGCGTCGTGCGCCCGATCGGCGTCTGGTCGACCAGCACGACTTCCCCGATCAGATCGACGCCTCGCAATCCGGCGTGCGCACCGGGCGCCTCGGTCGGCTTGCCGCGCTGCTTGAGCAGCGCCGGATACAGCACGTCCTGCACCAGGGTGGACTTTCCGGAGCCCGATACCCCGGACACGCAAACCAGCCGGTTGAGCGGTATCGCCACGTCGATGTTCTTCAGGTTGTGCTCGCGGGCGCCGAGGACTTCGAGTCGGGGTGTGCGCGCGTCCACGGGAATGCGTTTGACTCCGGCGTCCACACGCCTGGCCCCGCGCAGATATTCACCGGTGAGGGAGCGCGCCTGCGCGGCCAGCGCCTGCGGGCGCCCGAAGAACACGATCTGGCCGCCGCGCTCGCCCGGACCCGGCCCCATGTCCAGAATGCGGTCGGCGCTGAACATGATCTGCGGGTCGTGCTCCACCACTACCAGGGAATTGCCGGCATCGCGCAACTTCTCCATGACCGCGATCACGCGACCCATGTCGCGCGGGTGCAGCCCGATCGACGGCTCGTCCAGCACGAAGAGCGTATTGGTGAGCGAAGTGCCCAGCGCCGTGGTCAGATTGATGCGCTGGACTTCACCCCCGGAAAGCGTGCGCGACTGGCGGTCGAGCGTGAGGTAGCCGAGCCCGACCTCCTGCAGATAGGACAGCCGCGTGCGGATCTCCCCCAGCAACAGTCCGGTGGCTTCGTCCAATGGTGCCGGCAAGTGCAGCGAATCGAAGAACTGCTTGCAGCGGTCCACCGGCAGCAACATCAGATCGTGGAGGGTGAGGCCGGGCGCCGCGTGCAGTTGCGCTACGTTCCAGGCGACCGCCGTGGGCCGGAAGCGGCGGCGAGGATCGAGCACGGCATCGGCGTCCGCCTTGGTCCCCAAGCGCCACAACAGGGCCTCTGGCTTGAGCCGGCTGCCCCCGCAAGCCGCGCATGGCGTGTAGGCGCGATACTTCGACAGCAACACCCGAATGTGCATCTTGTAGGCCTTGGTCTCCAGCCAGTCGAAGTAGCGCTTCACGCCGTACCAGGTGCCGGGCCAGGACTTCCTCCAGCTCACCCATTGCGGTTCACCCTCGATCACCCAGCGCTTGTGCGCTTCGCTCAGCAGGCGCCACGGGATATCGAGCGGAACGCCCCGCTTTTTCGCGTACTTCTCGAGATCGTCCTGGCACTCGCGGAAACTCTGCGTCTGCCAGGGCTTGACCGCGCCCTCGCGCAGCGTCTTCGATTCGTCCGGGATCACCAGGCCGTAGTCCACGCCGATCACGCGCCCGAAACCGCGGCAGGTCTCGCACGCGCCGATCGGAGAGTTGAACGAGAACATGCTCTGCGTCGGTTCGCGGTAATGGATGTCGCAGTCGGCGCAGTGAAGCGACGTCGAGAATCGCCACGCCGTGCGAGGCGTCCGGGGTGGGGCGGCGCCCGACGCCGCGCCTTCGCGCGGCTCCTCCGCCTCCGCAAGCGGATAGACGTTCACCCGCCCTTGCCCGACGCGCAGCGCGGCCTCCAGCGCCTCGATCACGCGCGCGCGCCCGGCCGAGGACAAGCGGAAGCGATCCTGGACTACTTCCAGGTGCCTGCCGCCGCGCGTGTGGATGCGCGTGTAGCCCTGCGCTTCGAGCAACTTGAGAATCTCGGCTTCGGAGAAGTTGCCCGGCACCTCGACCGGAAACGTCACGACCAGTCGCGGATCGCCCGCTTCGGCGGCGCGCGTTTGCAGTTCCGTGCAGATCGTCTCGGCGTCATCCCGGCGCACCGGCCTCGCGCACTGCCGGCAATACAGGCGCGAGGCCCGGGCGAACAGCAGCTTCAGATGATCGGCCAGTTCGGTCATCGTGCCCACCGTCGATCGCGAGGTGCGCACCGGATTGGTCTGGTCGATGGCAATGGCCGGCGGAATGCCGTCGATGCGCTCGACCTGCGGCTTGTCCATGCGCTCCAGGAACTGGCGCGCATAAGGCGAGAACGTCTCGACATAGCGCCGCTGGCCCTCGGCGTAGAGCGTATCGAATACGAGCGAAGACTTGCCCGAACCGGACACGCCGGTCACGACGATCAGTTCGTTGAGCGGAAGATCGAGGTCGAGATTGCGGAGGTTGTTCTGCCGCGCGCCGCGAATCACGATGGCGCCGCTGCTCGGGCTGGACATTCGAGACCTTGATAATCAGGAACTTGGAAACAAAACGCGGCGCCTCATGCGCCGCCCGCAGTCGCCCCGAATTCTAGCCTGTGCCGCGTGCTCAGCGCGTGCGAGGATCGTTGCGTTTTTCCGTCCGGGCGGCTGCACCTCTGGAACGCCTCGACCGTCTCCGGCAGGGCCGGCGCCGCTCGCGCACGAAGCCGGCGAGGCGTCCCCTGCGCGCGGGTCAGTGCTCGGCGCGCCTTTCGTTCAGGATCGGCGCCAGCACCGCCTGCATGCGTCGCCAGTGCGAACCTTCCCAGAAGAGGCCGCCGCAGCGCGGGCAGGTGCTGAAGCGCTCGTAGGAGCGTGCAACGTTGGGCGGCAGGCGGTCGATCACCGCCTGCTTTTCCACCGCCCGCAACGGCACGTTGCACTCCAGGCACAGCGTAAAGGGTCGCGCATCGCGCTGCAGTTGCAGCCGGTCGACGATCTCGCGCAACTGCTGTTCGGGCTTGATGGCGTGCAGGAAGCAGCCGTGCGTGACGTCGCGGCATTTGAGCAATTCGCGATCGCGCGTGAGGATCACGCGCCCCTCCTTTGCCGCGACGTCGCGGATCTCGTGGTCGTGGTATTGCTGGCTGTACAGGGTGTCGAATCCGAGCATGCGCAGGAAGCGGGCGAGCCCGCCCAGATGCGAGTCGGCGACGAAGCGCAGGCGCCGAAGCGGCTCGGGGCGCACGCGCAGCAACGGCCGCACATCGAGCGCCTCGAATTTGGGATAGACCGCGATCCGGTCGCCTTCCCGCACCCTGTAGGAGAAGTCCACCGACACGCCGTTGGCCAGAATGAGCTCCACTTCGGTGTGGGGGACGCCCAACGCTTCGATCGCGTTCTTCACGCTGGCGGCTCTCGCGCAGCCGTAGGCAAACTCGACCTTCC
>DATMAN010000091.1 GCA_035560005.1 Burkholderiales bacterium
GGTAGTGTCTTGAGTCTGGTGGAAAAGTAGAAATCGCGTCATCATCCGGCGCAGTTCAAGCCAAGAGCTGCGCGCCCGCTTGGCGGCGGGTGCCGGGAGGATGACGCGATGGAGCACTGTACCAAGAAGCCAGGCGAGGAGAAAGAGGTTCCGGCGTTCGGCCCTGACAGCATCGAGCTGGCGATGCGGTTGCGAATCCGAGACACGATCGAAGAGCTGGTGCAGCAGGAGCTCGAGTCTGCGCTGGGCGCCGTCAAATCGGCACGCGTTGGCGAGACGCGCCAAGGCTATCGGCATGGGACGCGGGAGCGGACGCTGACGACGAGCCTGGGGCCGACGACGATCGCGATGCCGCGGGCGCGGGTGCGTGACGGCGAGGGGACGCGCGCCGCGTGGCGGAGCGAGACGGTGCGCCGATATCAGCGCCGGACCACGCGCGTCGACGAAGCGATTCTGGGCGTGTACCTGGCGGGCAGCAACACGCGGCGCATCAAGGGCGCCTTGGCGCCGCTGCTGCGCGGCGGTCCGCTGTCGAAGGATGCGGTGTCGCGGCTGGTCGGCCGCCTGCGCGAGGACTTCGAGACGTGGCGCGCCCGTGATCTCGTCGACGAGGATATCCGCTACGTGTTCATGGACGGCTGGTATCCGAAGGTGCGCATCGGTGGCCGCCGCGAGCGGGTCCCCGTACTGGTGACCTTGGGTGTGCGGGCGAATGGCGACCGCGTGGTGCTCGACATGCGCTTGGTCGGCGAGGAGAGTGCGGCGAGCTGGGCGGAGGTGGTCGCGAGTCTCGTGGCTCGCCACCTGGCGCGGCCGGTCCTGGCGGTGATCGATGGAAATCCCGGCCTGTGCAGCGCGCTGCGGTCGCATTGGCCGGGGATCGCGCTTCAACGCTGTACTGCGCACAAGCTCCGGAATCTCCAGGCCAAAGCGCCGGCGCGACTGCGGGAAGAGCTCACGGAAGACTACCGCCGAATGATCTACGCCGAGACGGTTGCGGCGGTCGAGCACGAGCGCGCCCGGTTCACGAAGAAATGGCAGCTGCGCTGCCCGGCGGTGGTCGAGAGCCTGAAGGAAGCCGGCCATGACCTGTTCACCTTCCTGCGCTTTCCGCCGTCGCAGTGGAAAGCCTTGCGCACGACGAATGCGCTCGAGCGGATCAACGAGGAATTCCGGCGACGCACCAAGACGCAAGCAAGCTTGCCGGGACAGGACGCGGTCCTCCTGCTGCTCTTCGGTTTGCTGCGCAGTGGACAGGTGAAGTTGCGAGCGCTCGTCGGATATCAAGATATGGGGCAGGTGAAGAAGGCGGCGTAGGTCACATCAGGACGCCGGCTGATGACGCGTTGAACTTTTCCACCACTTGACAGACACGACCGCAATGCCACTGGCCATATCGGACGTGAGCGACGGTCAGAAGAGCGTGCAGGTTTGCTTTTCGCTCTCCCAACTCGTCGCAATTGAAAGGCTCAGCTGCGACCACCCTGGATAGCCGTCAGCTTCGGCCTGCCTTCGAACGCATCCTGCAGGATCCTCGTCAACCTGGCCTGCCGCTCTGGCACCCAGCGCGCGTAGTGCTCGCGCACGGTCTTCTCGTCATCCCCAAGCAGATCGGCCACGTCCGCGACAGGCACGCCCTTCTCCAGGAGAATCCGCGCGAACGTGTGCCTGAACCTGTGGGGCGTAGGCGGTTCTTCGAACGGCCCGGCGAGCTCGAACGCCCTGGCAAGCCGCCGGCGCCAGATGTTGGTGACGGTCTCGAGGCGTTCTGATCGCGCGAGGATGAACGGCCGTTCTCCGAAGCGTTCGGCACGCGCCTTCAAGCGGTCGCGCAGCCAGTCGGGAATGTAGGCGAAGACGTCGCCTCCGTTCTTGGTGGCCCGGATGAAGACCTGGTTCCCCTGCAGGCGGCTGATGTTGAAGAATGTCGCATCAGAGATCCGGAACCCGGTGTAAACCATCAGCCAGACCAGATCCTTCAGATCCTCGCCGGTCCAGACGCCAGTTCCGGTCTCGTTCTTCCACTCGACCTTCACCTGGTCGCAGGCCTCGATGATGCGGTGCAACTCGTCGTCGGTGAACGGCGCCTTGTTCTTCGCCTTGCTCGACCCCACCGGGGCCTTGATGTCCGCGCTGACGGGTGACTCGGGAATCCACCGCCGGTTGACGCAGAACCGGAAGAACGCCCGCAGGGTCGTGAGGCGCTTCGCCCTGGCGCGCGGGCCGAGCTTCCAGCTGGCCCAGAACCGGTCGATGTCGGCGGGCGTGAACTGGTCGATCAGCACATATCCGCGGCTGTCGGCGTACGCGAGCATCTGCTTGGCGAACGTCCGGTACTTGCGCAGCGTCGCCGGCGCCAGGCCGGCCGATTCGCGATGGGTGATGAAGACGTGGCAGGCGTCCTCGATCGTGATGCGCGACTTCATCGGGGCGGGTGCAGGCTCCGGGGTCGCTTGCACCGGGGGCGGCGCCGGCGTTCCCGTCCACGAACCGGCCTTCTCGTAGGCTTCGGCGATCCGGTGCGCTTCAGCCCAGTCCGACGTCCCGGTGGCCTTCCGCGAGAACCTGCCGCCGAGCGTGCCGGACATGTGGATCTGGCAGGCGCACCTGCGTCCCCAGCCCTTGCGGCGCTCGTCGAACTCGCTGGATCGCGACTGCCAGGGCCGGCCAGCCTCGCACTCCGGCCGGTGACGGCGGTAGAGATGCAGCCTCATCCGCGCTCCCGTGTGCGGACGAGTCTAGCACGCGTTGCACCGGATTGCACCCCAGATGGGCGCGATCACCGCAAGTTGTTGATTTGATTGTGGCGGAGAGGGTGGGATTCGAACCCACGTGCCGCTTTAGGCGGCAAGACGCTTTCGAGGCGCCCCCGTTACGACCACTTCGGTACCTCTCCGCAAGATCACCCCGCGATCGGATGGACCGACCGAACAGCTGGATC